>JBEVJO010000141.1:0-2967 GCA_040510175.1 Caulobacterales bacterium | reverse complement strand
CTTTTGGAGTTCGGTTCGGAGGCGCAAAAGAAGGCCTGGGTTCCGAAACTGGCCTCCGGCGAATGGATCGGCGCCATCGCCATGACGGAGCCCGATACGGGTTCCGACCTGGCGGCGATCCGCACCCGGGCGGTGCGCGATGGCGATCATTACGTGATCAATGGCCAGAAAACCTTCACCACGCTGGGCCAAATGGCCGATTTGGTCATGGTCGCCTGCAAGACCAATCCGGAAGCGGGCGCCAAAGGCGTCTCGCTGTTTTTTGTTGAGGCGAGCACGCCGGGCTTTGAGCGCGGACGCAAGCTCGACAAGATGGGCTTGCGCGCCCACGCCACCGGCGAACTCTATTTCGACAATGTCCGCGTGCCGGCTGAAAACATGCTGGGCGACGTCGAAGGGCGCGGCTTCAAGCAGATGATGCACAACCTCGCGCAGGAGCGGATCACCATCGCGATCGAAGGCATCGCCATGATCGAGCGCGTGATTGAGGTGACCGTCGACTATGTGAAGAACCGGAAAGCGTTCGGCGGCGTCATCTTCGATTTTCAGAACACGCAATTCGTGCTCGCCGAGTGCAAGGCGGAAGCGACGATCGGCAAGGTCTATGTCGATACCTGCGTGGCGCAGCACATCAAGGGCGAGCTGGATGCGGTCAACGCCTCGATTGCAAAGCTGTGGGTCACCGAGGTGCAGAACAAGATCATCGACCGCTGTCTGCAATTGCATGGCGGCTACGGCTACATGAACGAATACCCGATCGCACAGCTTTACAAGGATGCGCGGGTGGCCCGGATATATGGCGGCACATCCGAGATCATGAAACTGATCATCGCGCGCTCGATGTAGGGCGCGCGGCGCGCGTATTTTCCGGCAATCGACAAAGAAAAAGGGGCGCCGCGAAGGCGCCCCGTTAAGGCGTTGGGTTTGGTGGGGTGTCTTCAAGGGAAGACAATCAGAAATTGCCTCAAAAGTGTTAATTTCAGGTTAACGCAGGCGCTGTCTCGTAATGGATCAGACAAAAGCATTGCTGCGCGCGTAACCATAACGGCGCATGAATCCACACATCAGTAATTGTTGTTAAAATTCAATATTTGAAAGCCCGCGGAGAGAAAGGCTTTAAGTATGGAGGCCACGCCCAGAATTGAACTGGGGTACGCGGTTTTGCAGACCGCTGCGTCACCTCTCCGCCACGTGGCCCGACGCGCGGGTGTCGTAGCAAAAGCCTTGCCACGATACAACGCGCAGTTTGGCTTGAGGTGGAGTTTCCCGCTGCGGCGAGGCGTCTCATTTTATTAGGCATTGTTACGCATTAGCGCACGACGCAGGCTAGTATGTCTGAGTCACGCCGCGCGAGGTGCGCCGAAATTGCCAGTTCGGGGCCATTCGGCTAAGTCAGCGTGGACCATTTTGGGTTGGGGGCAGTATGAACGTCCAAGGCTTCGATAGTACGGCGGCGCGCCAGGCTTTGGTGGATTGTCAGGTCCGCGTGAATGACGTCACCAACAAGCGCATCATCCGCGCCTTCCGGCATGTGCCGCGTGAGGCATTCGTACCAAAATCGACGAGCCCCGCTGTCGCTTATAGTGAGACTGAGGTCGAGACCGCGCCGGGCCGCTGGCTTTGGCGTGCGCGCGACAGCGCCAAATTGCTGCAGGCTGTCGAGCCGGCCGAAGGCCAGTCCACCTTGGTGATCGGCGCCGGGCTTGGCTATACGGCGGCGCTTTTCAGTGACCTTGGAATGAAAGTCACGGTCCTAGAGGCTGATGATGACAGGGCGAATGCGGCGCGCGCGGCGCTGAGCGCGGCCGGTTTTGCTTCGGTCGAAACGACCGCCGGCGATTTGAAGGCCGGTATCCCGGGCCGGACGTTCGATGTCATCTATGTCGACGGCGCCGCCGCGGCGCCGGAAAAGGCCTGGCTGGACCAATTGAGCGGCAAGGGCCGCCTCGGCCTTATTGTCCGCGACCGCGCCGCCGGGCACGCAAGGTTGTACCGGAAGGGCGCTGCTGGCTATTCGACGCTGTTTGAGGCAGCCCCGCCCATGCTGCCGGAGCTGGAGCCGGCGCCGGCCTTCACGTTCTGATTTTCTTCACCTTACAAGGTTAAGACCTGCGTTGCAGGCGCGACCTCACGCGCCACAGGCGCTAAGGCTTACCAAGCTGGCCTGGGCTCGATAAGGCTTGGTCTGCGGCAAACGGAGAGACGCTGTGAGCGGGAAACGGCGTGCAAGCTTAATGGGGGCAGGCCCCAGATCCTGGACGTTGGGGGTCGCTTTGGCGGCCTTGATGCATTTGGCGCCGTGCCAAGCGCACGCCGAAACCCTGATCGACGCCATCGATCTCGCCTACACCACCAATCCCGCCTTGCGCGCTGAGCGCGATCGGGCGCGGGCGGCGGACGAGGGCATTGCCCAGGCGCGGGGCGGCGTTTTGCCGACCGTCACTGTTCAGGGCTCCGGCGGCATTTCGCAAAACGAGCGTTTTGGGCGGGCGACGTCCGCCGGCATCACCAATCCGGACCCTGAAAGCGTTTCCATTCAAGCGGTGCAGCCGATTTTTCGCGGCGGCCGCACCTTCTACGGATTTCAGCAAGCCACGGCGGCGGCGCGCGCTGCGCATGCGGTCTATCGCAGCGCCGAGCAGCAATTCCTTCTCTCCGTGGTGAGCACTTATATGGATGTGCGCCGCGACGAAGAGAGCGTGCGCATCCGCGAAAACAATGTCAGCGTTCTGCGCCGCCAGCTCGAAGCGGCCCAAGCCCGCTTTGATGTGGGTGAGGGCACAAAGACCGACATTGCTCAGGCCGAAGCCCGCTTGTCGGGAGGCGACGCTGGTTTGTCTCTGGCGCGGGCGCAATTGGATGTGTCGCGTTCCGCTTACGAGCGCTTTGTCGGTCAGTAGCCGGGCACGTTGGACAATGCGCCGCCGGAACCTGCCGTGCTTGGTTCAGTTGAGGAGGCCATCAATA
>JBEVJO010000140.1:0-5086 GCA_040510175.1 Caulobacterales bacterium | reverse complement strand
AAAAGTCAGCACGCGGCGTTCTTGCGTGCGGTAGTCAAAGCGCCGAGGCAGGCCAAAGGCGTTGATCCCGGCGGTCAGGCCCATGCCCGTCAGCACCGTGACGTATTGGCGCCCGCCAACGCTATAGCTTATCGGCGCCGCCAGGACGGCGCCATGCGCTTGCATGGACCAGAGCCGTTCGCCGGTATCCGCTTTGTAGGCGCTGAAAAGTCCGTCGGCCTGTCCCTGAAAAACGAGATCGCCCGCCGTCGCCATCGCCCCGCCATTCCAGAAAAGCGGCGTCGGAACTTTCCACGCCAATTTCTGGCTGATGGGATTCCAAGCGACCAACGCGCTGGTCGCGGGCATGATCATCGGCGGTTCGCCATAGCCTGCGTTCAGCGCGAAATCGGTCACGCCGTCCGCCTTTCGCTTCCATTTCGCCGGATCGATATTGCGATCGTTCAGGCGGATGCCTTGCTCGCCGACCGCGATATAGACCAGACCGGATTTCGGGCTGAATGCGCTGGGCAGGTTTGTGTGCGCCCCCATCGGGCTGGGCCAAAGCTCGAAGGTCTTGCCGTCGGGAAAACGCGCGTCCGCCGTCTCAACCGGCCTTCCTGTTTTGACGTCGATGCGATCGGCCCAGGTAACCTTGGCGATTTTCTCCGCCGAGATCAGCTTTCCGTTGAGGCGGTCGATCACATACAAAAAGCCGTTCTTTGGCGCGGTGACAATAACCTTGCGCGGCTTTCCCTGAATGGAGAGGTCGGCAAGATGCATGTCCATGGACGCGTTATAGTCCCACGACTCGCCGGGATTGATTTGATAGTGCCATTTATAGTGGCCGGTCTTCGCATCCAGCGCCACGATCGAGCAAAGGAACAAATTGTCGCCTTTGCCTGCGCTGCGGACGCGATGGTTCCAAGGCGCTCCGTTTCCGGTGCCCAACAAGATGGTGTCGGTCTCGGCGTCATAGGTCATGGCGTTCCAGACATTGCCGCCGCCGCCATATTTCCACCATTCGCCGGACCAGGTCTGGGCCGCCATCTTCTGCGCGTCGTCCTCGAATCCCTTCGCGGGATCGCCCGGCACGGTATAAAAACGCCATAGGAATTTGCCGGTGTCCGCGTCGTAGGTCGTGACGTAGCCGCGAATGTCGGCGGAATCGGCGCCGCCATGACCGACAATGACTTTACCGTCAAAAACGCGCGGCGCGCCGGTGATGTAGCGCAAATCGCCGGGCTGCAGCGTTTGCTGGCTCCACAATTCGCGCCCCGTCTTTGCGTCCACCGCGATCAGCCGCCCGTCCACCGCGCCGGTGAAAATTTTGTCGTTCCACCAGGCGATGCCGCGACTGCCCCAGCTGGAGCGCAGCCGCTTTCCGGCCGCCTCGTTTGCTTTGGGATCGTACACCCACAATAGCTTGCCGGAGGCGGCGTCGACCGCATGGATGCGGCTATTGCCGACGGTGAAGTAGAGCATTCCGTCAATCGCCAGCGGCTGCGTGATTGTATTGCCGGGCGGCAGGTCCAACGACCAGGCAAGGCCCAAGCGCTTCACGTTCGTGGCGCTAATCTGGGTCAGCGGACTGAAATGTTGTTCGCCATAGGTTCGGCCATAAGCAGGCCAGTCCCTGCCACTCGATGAATCGGCCAGGATTTTCTCGCTTTGCGTCGCGGTGTCGCCGCAGGCGGCCAAGGCGAGCAGCGCGCCGCAGCCGATGAAAAAGCGCATCATAAATTGTGCCGAGCGCTTACGGCAAACGGTGTTGCTTGTTTTCAAGCGCGGCGCGGGCGCGGTCCTCCACCGCCTTTTCGGCGGCGCTGGCGGCCAGCACATTTGCCGAGGTCACTCGCTCGGTCAAAGCGCGGTAATGCGAAACCTTCGCGGGTTGCGCCACGCTGCTTTCGACCAAATGCATCGCCTTGGCGGCGTCGGCGCCCTTGGAGAGGCGAAAGACGGCGATTTCCGGATGCTGCGGCGCGCGATCGATCAATTGGTCGCCCAGGCAGGAAAGATGCGTAGCGGACAAGAGGCCATCCTTGCCCACCGCCGCCGCGACCGCCGCTGCGTTAAAATTCTTTTGATCATCGAATTCCACGACGATGACGTCGCCCGTCGCGTCCGCCAGCGGGTCAGCGGTCGCATTGCTGCGCGCGCGAAAATAATTGCACGGCGATGTCAGATCAAACGCATCGCTGATCGGCAGAAGCGGCGTCATCGCGCCGGCATGCGCCGCCGTGCATTTCTCGGTGTCGTCAATTTCGTATAAAACGACGTATTTGTATGGGGAGGGCGCGCTTCCAACCGGCTGTTCCTCAGCGAGCTTGAAGCGCTGCACCCCGACGGAAGAGGGCATACGCATCACGTCGCGAATATGAACATTCGTGTACCAATCATTAAAATCGTCGTGGCGGCCGTCCAATGGATTTGAAAACACGATCAAAACGTTCTTCATTGTTTCCCCTGTTTTGGATCCGCAGCGCATGCCGCAGTATCGGACAATTTTAAAATAAGCAAAGTGGATGTGGCCTTGCTAGAGGCTGTGGTGTCTTTGTCGACCCACCTCACGGCGCCGGCCGAAAGCGTCCAGGCCTTGTCGCCGGCCGCCAATTCACTAGGCGTTTCGGCAATAATCAAGGAACGCTCAAGCGCCAGTGGCGCCCCCGGACTCAGCTTCACCCGGGTGATCGCGCCTTGCGCAAAAAGCGGCGGGGCTTGATCGGGGCCCGCAGACGCCGCCACGGCGCCGGGCGGGGCTTTTTTGGTGAACTCCACGCCGATAACGCGGAACGCGTTTTGCCCGGTCACGCGGATGCGGTGCGTGTAACCCGAAGAGGTGGAATGCGGGATGTAGGAGATGGAGCCGGCGCGCGCCTGCTGCAGGCGTTCGTCCGCCCCGAATTCTTGATTGAAAGCTTCCGCGTCCTGCAACACGATGCCGAGCTGATCGTGCGTATGGATGTGAAAGAAGCTGTGCTGCCCAGGCAAAAGGCGCACATCGTAGACATTGATGCAGGAATTTTGGAAAACGGCCTTGTGATAAGGCTCCTGCAAAGCGGGGTAGATCCCGCTCGCGCAGGCGCCGAGAATTGTCGCCAGCACAAGGAAAGTGAGCGCGCTTCGTCTGTCCGCCGCCATTGTTTTCACGTCTTTGCGTTTGCCGGCGTAGCATAGAGCCGGTTTTGGCGGGGCAAAGGCGCCTGGACGTTCGGCCTAAGTTTTTGGACGGATTGCGAATCCCGGAAAGACTTTCCCATGAGAATTGTTGGCGGGGGAGTTAGCGAGAGGCAGATACTGTCCGCTTTCAAGAGGTGATTGATCCAGTCTGGCGAATGTTGCCTTTGGGGATCTGGCTGAATCTTTGGAATAGCGCGCTTTGGCTCAGCGAGAGCCAGCCGCGATCTAAGTGTTAGCCGGTTCCTCACTAGGAGCCGCAGCCTTCCACTTGAGCAACGCATCGAGCACGGGACAAAGTGTTTGGCCCCATTCAGTCAACGCGTATTCCACCTTGGGCGGCACTTCGGGATATACGACACGACGCACCATGCCGCTCTTTTCCAGCTGCCGTAATTGCTGCGCGAGCATTTTTTGCGACACGCCCTTGATGGAGCGTTCAAGGTCGGAAAACCGACAGACCCTCCCGCCGAAAAGGCAAAAGAGAATTTCGAACTTCCAGCGGCCTTCAATTGTTTTCAAGGCTTCGGCGACCCCAAGGGCGGCAGACATTGGCGTCATTTCATCCGGCGCCGGGTTGAGCTTACTTTGAGGTAAGTCCCCTACAAATTCGTGCGTTCTTGTCATGAGGGGAGGCTAGCGCCCATGTCAGATGCAGGCAATGCGCCTCCCTCATAAAGGAGCTTGATTTCTCATGACGCTTCAACTTCCACCGTCCATTGCGGCATATTTCGAAGCCAAAAACCAGCACGATATCGACGCAATGCTCAAGCCTTTCGCAGAGGATGCGCGCGTCAAGGATGAAGGCGAGACGATGATCGGTTGCATCGCCGTGCGGAAGTGGATGGAGGACACGACGCGCAAATACCGCGTAACTGTCGAACCAGAGACGCGGGAGCGGGAGGGTGACCGTATCGTTGTACGGGCGCTTGTGTCTGGAAGCTTTCCAGGAAGTCCGGTGCGCCTCACCTATCGTTTTGGTTTGCGCGCAGAGCAAATCGCCAATCTGGAGATTGGCTGATGTCGGCGCACAGGAACTCACAGGCAATTGATGCGACGGAGTTTGCGGGAAAGCGCGTGCTGGTTACCGGCGGTACAAAGGGCGCTGGGCTCGCGATGATGCGGCGCTTTGCTTTTGTGGGCGCGCGCGTGGCGACAGCGGCCCGAGCCGCGCCGTCAGCGCAAGACAAAGCAATGTTGTTTGTCGAATCCGATTTGACGACGGCTGACGGGGCCGACGCGCTTGCGACGGAAATTGCACGCGAGTTCGGCGGCGTCGATATCATCGTGCACAATCTGGGTGGATCGAGCACGCCCGGCGGCGGCTTTGCCGCGCTCACTGATTCACATTGGCAAAACGAGATTAATCTCAATCTGATGCCAGCGGTGCGTCTCGACCGGGCGCTCGTTCCCGGTATGATCGAGCGGCGACGTGGCGTCGTGATCCATGTCTCGTCTATCCAGCGCCGCTTACCCTTATATGAATCCACGATCGCTTACGCTGCAGCCAAGGCTGCGCTTTCAACCTATAGCAAGGCGTTGTCGAAAGAGCTCGGACCCAAAGGCGTTCGCGTAAACAGTATCGCGCCCGGCTGGATTATGACCGATGCTGCCGAAGCAATGGTTCAGCGGCTCGCCGTCAGCAGTGGAACCGATGAAGCGACAGCGCGCCAAAGCATCATGGATTCGCTAGGCGGGATACCCATCGGACGGCCGGCATTTCCAGAAGAGGTGGCGGACCTTGTTGCTTTCCTCGCCTCAGACCGCGCTGCGTCAGTTCACGGCGCGGAATATGTTATCGACGGTGGAACCGTCTCGACAATTTAGCGAACGTTCGATGTCTGCTTTCGGGAAGCCTTATAACGCTGGTCGGCAATGGGGTTTTTGGGATTTGTCGGCGGCCGTTTCGGCAGACCCGGGAGTGACG
>JBEVJO010000139.1:0-7731 GCA_040510175.1 Caulobacterales bacterium | reverse complement strand
GTCCGGATCTATCATCTTTTTTGGGCATCGCTTCTTGCTTCGACGCCACCTTCTCCGCCGGAGCCATCTGGTCCGCGATGATCGAGTCTTCTTTTAACGGCGTCGTTTTTGCACTCGGCTCATCGGCACTTCTATCGACCTCGAACTCGACCAACACCGAGCCAACGGATGCGACTTGTCCCACCTCGCCGTGGATCGCGATAACTTTGCCGCTCACCGGAGAAGTCATGTCCACGGTCGCCTTGTCGGTCATCACATCGACGAGGGTTTGATCTTCTTCAACGATGTCACCCGGCTTTACATGCCAGGCGACGATCTCCGCTTCGGCAACGCCCTCCCCAACATCGGGCAAACGAAAGAGATATTTGCCCACGATCAATTCTCCATCACGCGCCGCAACGCTTTCGCCATGCGGGCCGGCCCGGGGAAATAGTCCCATTCAAAGGCGTGCGGATAGGGCGTGTCCCAACCGGTCACACGTTCGATTGGGCTTTTCAAATGGAAGAAGCAACGCTCTTGAACCAGGGCCGACAATTCACCGCCGAAACCGCCATAGCGCGACGCTTCGTGCAGGATGACGCAACGCCCCGTCTTCTTCACCGATGCTGTGATCGCCTCTATATCGAGTGGGACGATGGAGCGCAAATCAAGCAGATCGGCGTCAATTCCCGTCTCTTCGATCGCGGCCAGCGCGACATGCACCATCGTGCCGTAGGCGAGCACTGTCACCTCGGCGCCTTCGCGCATCAAAGCGGCTTTGCCCAGCGGCACCGAAAAGTAACCTTCCGGCACTTCGGCATTTGGATGCCCTGCCCAAGGTTGCACTTGGCGTTCATGGCGCCCGTCAAACGGCCCATTGTAAATTCGCTTTGGCTCGAAGAAGAGCACCGGATCGTCGCATTCAATCGCCGAAATCAGCAGCCCCTTGGCGTCATAAGGGTTCGACGGGATCACCGTCTTCAGACCAGTGACATGGGCAAAAATTGCTTCCGGGCTTTGGCTGTGCGTTTGCCCGCCGAATATGCCGCCGCCATAAGGCGAGCGCACCGTGATCGGCGCCCAAAATTGACCGCGCGAGCGATAGCGCAAGCGCGCCGCTTCCGACACCAATTGATCGAAACCGGGAAGAATGTAATCCGCGAATTGAATTTCAATTACGGGCCGCAAGCCGTAGGCGCCCATGCCAATCGCGGTCGCGACAATGCCGCCTTCCGCGATCGGGGTATCGAAACAGCGCGTCAAACCGTGTTTTTCCTGCAGCTTATCGGTAACGCGAAAGACCCCGCCGAAATACCCCACGTCCTCGCCAAAGATGACGACGTCAGGGTCACGCCCAAGCATGACGTCCAGGGCCGAGTTGAGCGCTTGAATCATATTCATCGACGGCATTTTAGAGCCCAAGCTCCTTGCGTTGTTCGATGATCCGCCAATCAGGCTCCTTGAACACGTCCTCGAACATCAATTCGAGGGGCGGCTTCGATTGGCCCAATGTGCCGACGGCCTCCGCCTGCTTCACGATGTCCCGCACTTCGGCGAACACTTCTTGTTTAAGCTTTTCGTGCCGCGTCTCGTCCCACTCGCCGAGAACGATCAAATGATCTCTGAGCCGGTCAACCGGATCACCCAGCGGCCATTTCTGCGGTTCGTCTGCGGGGCGATATTTGCTTGGATCGTCGCTCGTCGAATGACCGGCGCCGCGATAAGTAAAAAACTCGATCAATGTCGGGCCGTGATTGGTGCGTGCACGCTCCGCCGCCCACTCTGTCGCTGCCCACACTGCCAAGAAATCGTTGCCGTCGACACGAAGTCCGGGCAGCCCATAACCGATTGCGCGCGCCGCGAAGGTGGTCGATTCAGCGCCGGCGATGCCCGAATAGCTGGAGATCGCCCATTGATTGTTGGTCACGCAAACAATAACCGGCGCGCGGTACACGGTGGCGAAAGTTAGCGCTTCGTGGAACGCGCCCTCCGCCGTCGAACCCTCGCCGATATACCCAAGCGCGATGTTATCATCACCGCGATAGGCGGACGCCATCCCCCAGCCGACGGCGTGTCCCATTCGACTGCCGAGATTTCCGGAGATGGAATAAAAACCGTAATCGCGCGCCGAATACATAACCGGCATCTGGCGACCTGCCAGCGGGTCTTCAGCGTTCGAAAAAATCTGATTGGCCAGATTTAGCAAGGGATAACCACGGGCCACCAGCCAGCCCTGAACGCGATAGGTGGGAAAGCACATGTCGCCTGCACGCAGCGCCATCGCCTGCGCAACGCTGATCGCCTCCTCGCCCGTCGATTTCATGTAAAAGCTGGTCTTTCCCTGGCGATGCGCGCGAAACATGCGATCGTCAAATGCGCGCGTAACCATCATCGCGCGCAAGCCTTTCATTAATACGTCAGCGGACAGTTTCGGATCCCATTTTCCAACCGCTTGCCCATCCTCATCCAGAGTGCGGATCATCGTGTAAGGCAGGTCGCGAACATCCGGTTCAACGACATCAATAGGGGGCAGCCGCACAGTACCTGCCGGCGGAATCTGGAAATGCTGGAAACTGACAGGATCACCCGGACGCGCAGCCGATTGCGGGATATGAAGGTGCAGTTTCGTTGGTGTCGCCATGTCGGTTTCTTTGTTTAACCGCGTCCGCTCTACGCTAAGGCAAGCCTTATCCCGAGTCGATTGGACGCGTCTCCCTTCTGCATTGCGCGAACGCTCTCTCAGGGGCATGATCAGCGCAATCAACAAGAGCCGCGCGACGCCCAGGGAGACATCATGCTTCAAACCGTCCAGATCGGCATTAACACCGCCGATATTTCCGGCTCCCTACGTCTCTATTCTGAAGCATTTGGGTTCCGTAACGCCGGCGCCCAAGCCGCGTGGGGCTCCACGATAGGCGTGCAAGGCTTGGGTCCAGACAACCGCACCTTGCTATGGTGGATGATCGGCGCACAGCCTTACTTTCAGCTCGAGCTGTTCCACCACGCGACTCCCGCGCAACGCCCCATGCCGCCGGATTGGCGGCCCTGCGATCACGGTTGGGTGCGTTTTGGCGTGACCGTGAGCGATTTCGACGCCGCTCAAGATGCGTTGACGCGTTTTGGCGCGAAGCCGTTAAACGGCGTCATCGAAAAAGCGGGTCAACGCCGGCTCGCGGCGCGGGACCCTTTCGCGGGCGTCATCATTGAGGTGATAGAGGGCGAACCAGGCGGCGCATATCCGCGCATTTCCTATGTGACAAGTTCTGTGTCGAATCTCGAAACGGCGCGCGCATTTTACGAACATACATTGGGCTTCAAACTCGACGATCTATCCGTCTTGCACCATCCCGAGGACGAAGAGCTCTGGGGTTTGGCGCACGCTGCACGCGACGGCTTCATTGTGCGCACCGGACCGACCCTGCTGGAGATCGTGCGCTACGCTTCTCCTGCAGGACGACCGCGCCCAGCCGATTACCGCATCTCGGATCAGGGGATTATGAATGTTGCGCTGGGATCTCGAAACGTCCAGGCGGTGGAGACGGCTTTTACACGCATGGCTGAGGTCGGACTGAAGCCGCCCTTCAAGGTTCTCGCTGATGATACAGTGTGCGGCTATATCACCGAGGCCGAGCGAGAGATTGAGTTTGTCTCTACGCCGGAAAGCTTGAATGCGGCTCTGGGCTTCCTACCCGCTGCGGATTTCCTGCGTTAGCGCCGACCGCGGAAAATCCGCGCCGCCCGGCCCGCTTTCGCGAACCAGGCGACGCGGCCCCTTCCGCCCTTAAAGCCAAGGTTGCTTTAGTGCGGCATTGGTCTTGGATTTGGCATCGGCATGGGCGGCGGACCGGATTCCGACTGGCCGTCACGCTCCAAAGGCTTCAAGGCCTCGGCCGCCTTGGCGGCGCGCACCAGATTGATGAACTCCGCCCGATAGCCGAACGCATCGTCGCCCTTGGCCGCCTGCGCAATCGCGAGAACCTGGTCGTAACCGAAGCCCTGATCCAGATAAGGATCGCCGCGCATCAACTGACCGTAACCGGCCACGGCTGCGGCGAAGCGAAACTCCTTACCCGCAGAGTCAAAAGCCGGCGTGCGATCCATCACGGTCACCGGCCGTTCGATCAATTTGCTGACCTTTTCACCGGGCAGTTTGTAACGGATTTTCAGGAAGGCGATTTCGCCTTTCTTGCTGCCGCCCGTTTTGGCTGGCGCATCATAGCGCCGCTCGTCACGCAGGGTCGGACCGCCCACGGGCGTGACTTCATACAACGCCGTGACAGACGCGCCGGCGCCAATCTCGCCCGCATCCACCTTGTCGTTCTTGAAGTCTTCTTCGTTCAGAAGACGGGTTTCGTAGCCAATCAGGCGATATTCGGCGACCTGATCGAGATTAAATTCGACCTGGATTTTGACGTCGTCTGCGATCGGAAAGAGATTACCGGCAAAGTCGTCATGCAAGACTTTTCGCGCCTCGGTCAGCGTATCGACATAGGCCGCGATGCCATTGCCGGACTGCGCCAGCTTTTGCATCAAAGCGTCATTATAATTGCCGCCGCCGAACCCGAGCACCGAGAGATAGATTCCTGTTTCACGCTTGCGCGCGACGAAATCTTCCAGCTGATCGGGATCGGCGATGCCGACATTGAAGTCACCGTCGGTGGCGATCATGACGCGATTGACCGCACCTTTTTTGAAGTTCGCTTCAGCAAGCGAATACGCAAGTAGCAGCCCCTCACCGCCTGCGGTCGACCCTCCAGCGTTCAGTTGATCCAAAGCAGCGACGATCTTCGCTTTGTCGGACGCCGGCGTCGGCGGCAACACCTCGCCCGCCGCGCCTGCATAGACAACGATGCCGATCTTGTCCTGAGAACTCATGTCGTCGAGCATCAGCTTGATCGACTTCTTGACCAATGGAAGCTTGTTCTCGTCGCTCATAGAGCCCGATACATCGAGCAAAAGGACGAGATTCAAAGGTGGCCGCGCTGCCTTTGGAATGTCATAGCCTTGGATCGCGATGCGCAAGAGGTCTTTTCCCTTGCCCCAGGGTGATGGCGCCATCGAAACAATCGGCTGGAACGGCTGCGCCTTGGTCGTCGGCGCGGGATAGTCGTAATCGAAATAATTGATCAGCTCTTCTAGGCGCACCGCGTCCTTCGGCGGCAGGACACCATCGTTCAGGTAGCGGCGCGTGACGCCATAGGACGCGGTGTCAACATCGATAGAAAACGTCGAGATGGGATCAGTTTTAACCGCCTTCACCGGATTAGGTTTGGCGTCGGGGTATTTTTCCCTGTCGATGTCGCCGGGCATCGGCTGTATGTAAGGCGGCGGCATCATACCCGCCGTCGGGGCCGACATTTTTTCGCGCGCCATGCCAAAGCCGACGACCGGACTCGCCAAAGGCGCGGGCGGCGGTGGCGGCGGTCCAGCTTCGTTGACGACCTGATCAACGACGTCGGCTTTGTCCTTTGTCGGCAATCCGTCCTTGTCCGGCCCTCCAGGTCCGCCCGTCGTGCACGCCAAAAGCCCGGCGAGCGCGAACCCTGCCAGGCCAACTAACCGTTTTTTTCTCATTTATTCCTCCCCACGCAGACTGACGCAGACAGCCTACAGCCTCGCGCCCGCTTTTCGGCGGCCTAAAGGCCTGCGCATGGCGGGATAATGGCTTGCGCAGCCATCCGACCATGAGCCTCCCGCCGGGATTGCTCCCAAGCGGCGCCTAAAACTTAGTCACGCGAAAACCTGGGCGCGGAAAATCCGTATGCGATTGACTGCAACACTGTGATAGCGCACGGCCAAAAGATGTGGCTTTCTAACGCCGCAGCGTAAGGCGTGGGGGGAAGAAATGACGACGGAAGCCGCCGAACGGCCGGTGCGGCTAGCCTCGATCGTCGCGATCGACGTCGTAGGCTTCTCCACCATGTCAGAAAAGGACCAGCGCAAAGCCGCAAAACATATCGAGGCTTTGCGTCACCGCATCGAGACGGTCGTTATGCGCAACGAGGGTCGTATTTTCAACACGGCCGGCGACGGTTTCATGCTGGAATTTACGTCCGCCGGCGCAGCCGTAAACGCCATCAACGAATTGCTAGATCAGCGCCCAAAAGGTGAGCCTGCCATTCGCCTCGGCGCCCATGTCGGCGACGTCGTGGTCACAATCGGCAATGATTTGCTCGGTCACGGCGTCAATGTCGCGGCGCGTCTGCAATCCTTGGCCGAACCTAACACCGCACTCGTGTCAGGCGAATTTCGCTCGATGGCGCGGACCAGTCCGACGGCGGCCTTTAAGTCTAAGGGCCGACAACCGCTCGATAATATGAACCACAAGGTCGAGACTTTCGCGATCCTGTCGAGCAAGCAAAAGTTCCTGCGCAACATGGCCACGGCCGCTTGGTGCCTGCTGGCGGCGATTATCATCACCGGTGGCGTCATCATCGCGCCGCGCGTGGCGCCGATTGCAAAAAACCTGCAGGCCCTGATCCAGAAGCCAGTGCAGCTCGCAAGCGCCCCGGCCACGGTCCCGGCGCCGGAACCCGTGGCCGAGGAAACCAAGCCCACCGCGCAATTGACTGCATCGGAAAACACGGCGCCACCGCCGCCGCAACCGGGTCAGACGATAACCGATTGCCCGTCCTGCCCGGAGATGATGGTCATCCCCGCCGGCACGTTTGAGATGGGTTCGCCCGCCAAGGAGATTGGACGCTTCGCCGATGAGGGTCCGCAACGGGAAGTCACCGTTCCCTCGATTGCTATCGGCAAATATGAGGTGACGTTCGCGCAGTGGGACGCATGCCTCGCCGGGGGCGGCTGCAAGGAATTCAGCCCCTCGGACAATAGCTGGGGGCGTGGGCGCCGGCCAGTCATGGGAATTTCGCGCGCGGATGCCCAGTCCTATGTCGACTGGCTCAATCTCCAAGTGGGCCGTCCCGTGTACCGGCTTCCAACGGAAGCCGAGTGGGAATATGCGGCGCGCGCTGGCGCGAAGACCGCCTATTCTTTTGGCGACAAGATCAGCCGGGCTGAAGCGAATTTCGGCGCCCAACGCTCGGACCCCGTCGGATCATACGCCGCCAACGCTTTCGGCTTGTACGATATGCACGGCAACGTCTTTGAATGGACCGCCGATTGCTACGCCGATTCATACAAGGGCGCGGCGGCCGACGGCAGCGCGGTAGCGGCGCCGGCTTGCAAGACGTTCGTCTACCGAGGGGGAAGTTACGGTGACAAAGCAGGAACCCTGCGGGCTGCAAATCGACGCAAAGGCGCGGACGACCTTCGCAACGCGACAATCGGCATCCGTGTGGCGCGAAATCTGAACTAAATGTTCACTTGGCGAAAAGGAAAGAAGAACATTCCGCAGAAGCCCACCTCTCCTCTTGCCGCGCCCGTCGCACATGTTGCGCGCGCGACAGTCGCCCCGGCTGCCACGACGCCAATCATAGACGGTCCAATCGACGAGTATTTGCGCGATCTGCACTTCCGGGTCAGCCGCGTCGTTGGCGGAAACGTTGCGACCTATATACCTGAACTAGCCAAAGCGAATCCCAATTTGTGCGGCATCGCGATCGCAACCGTGGACGGCGCGGTTTATTCGGTCGGAGACGCCGGTCATCCCTTCACGATCCAATCCGTTTCAAAGCCTTTCGTTTATGGATATGCGCTGCAGGAATATGGCCGCGATGCGGTTCTGCAGCATGTCGGCGTCGAGCCCACCGGTGAAGCGTTCAATTCCATTGTTCTCGATGACGCGCA
>JBEVJO010000138.1:0-4948 GCA_040510175.1 Caulobacterales bacterium | reverse complement strand
TGAAGGACGCCGGCGCGTTTCTTTTCACCAACGGCAACCGCCCGATCGCGGACGCGCGCGTCATGCGCCGCATCATGACTTATGCAAAGGGCTTTGACCTATGCGTCATGCATCGCGCCGAAGATCCGCATCTCGGCCAAGGCGTGATGAACGAAAGCGACCTTTCCGCTCGTTTGGGTCTTTCCGGCATCCCAGCCGAAGCTGAAACCATCATGCTTCAGCGCGACCTCGCTTTGTCGGCGCTGACAGGCGTGCGCTATGTGATGGACATGACCTCGTCCGGCCGTTCGGTCGAACTGCTGCGCCAGGCGCGCGCCAGTGGCCAGAAAATCGGCGCAACCGTTTCGATCAACCATCTTCTGTTGAACGAAAATGACGTCGGCGATTACCGCACCTTCGCAAAACTGTCGCCGCCGCTGCGCGGCGAGGATGACCGGCAAGCCTTGGTGCGGGCCGTCGCCGAAGGCGTCATTGAATATGTCGTCTCCGGTCACGTGCCGCAGCCGGCCGAAGACAAGCGTTTGCCCTTCAGCGAAGCTGCGTTTGGCTCCTCCGGCCTTGAAGCTTTGCTGCCGGGTCTATTGACGCTAGTGCAAACGGAGGACCTCACGATCATGCAGGCGCTGCGCGCGGTAACCAGCGCACCGGCCGGTCTACTCGGCCTCTGGCAGGGACGTCTTGCGGTCGGCGCGCCCGCGGATTTGGTGCTCATCGACCCCGCAAGGCCGTTCGTGTTCGACGCCGACGCCATGCTGTCGCGATCCAAGAACAGCGCGCTCGATGGCCGCCGCTTGCAGGGGCGCGCCGAAATCACCATGGTCTCCGGAAAAATTGTGCATCGCGCCGCTGCCTAAAAGCGCGAAAGTTTCCGCCGGCGTGGTAATGAGGTCTGTGGGAAACACATCGCGGCTCAGCGGCGTTGTGCTTGTGGGGCGTATCTTATGAGTGCGGCGGCATGAGTTCGGATTTCACTGCCATTTTGGTGCAGGGCGCGCCGATTGTACTTATCGCGGCGTTCCTCGGTTATTTGCTGGGCTCCATCCCCTTCGGCCTTTTGCTGACGCGCGTCGCCGGCCTCGGCGACATCCGCAATATCGGCTCCGGCAATATCGGCGCAACGAACGTGCTGCGCACAGGCCGCAAAGACATCGCCATCGCCACTTTACTGCTGGACGGCGGCAAGGCAGCCCTCGCCGCCGGTCTGGGTTTTTGGCTTGGGCCAATTCTGGCGGGGATTTTCGGCGCGAGCGATCTTGACGTCGCCTTTGCCACGGCGACGGCCGCCGGATCCTTCGCCTTTGTCGGCCATTGCTATCCAATCTGGCTGGGTTTCAACGGCGGCAAGGGTGTCGCCACATTCTTCGGATTGCTGCTGGCGCTTGATTGGCGCTCCGGCGTGCTCGCCGCGCTCATCTGGATCGCAATGGCCTATGTCTTCCGCTTTTCGTCGCTGGCCGCGCTGACGGCGGTGGCCGCCGCCCCGATCATCGCTTTGATCGTAAAAGCGCCGGAGCCCTTGGCCCCCGCTTTGGTGATGATCAGCGCGCTGATCTTCTGGCGGCATCGCGACAATATTCGCCGTCTGGCCGCTGGCGAAGAGTCCAAGATTGGGGCTAAAAAACCGGTTCCAGATCCTGACGCACCCATAGAATCCTAAAGCCACACCGTGACGCGCGCCCTCTCAGACGCTGAGCTTTTGGATTGGCTGCGTCTGGCGCGCACCGATGGCGTCGGTCCCGTGACCTTTCATCGCTTGATCCGCACCTATGGCTCAGCGAGCGTCGCGCTGAACGCGGCGCCGGACATCGCCAAACGCGCTGGCCGTGCAACGCCGATGTCCGTCTATGCTCGTGAAGACGCCGAAGCGGAACTCAAGGCGCTACGCAAACGCGAGGCCCGGCTCTTGCCGTCTTGCGATCCGGATTTTCCCAAATTGCTGCTTCAGATCGAGCCGGTTCCACCGGTAATCGCAGTTCTCGGCGATCTGGCGTTATTCGAAAAGCCGCCAATCGCGATGGTCGGTTCGCGCAACGCCTCCGCCGCGTCCTTGCGGATCGCACGCGATCTCGCGGGGGATCTGAGCGCCCGCGGATACCTTGTCGTATCTGGTTTGGCGCGCGGCATTGACGGGGCGGTTCACGCCGCCAGCCTCGAAGGCGGCACGGTCGCGGTGCTGGCCGGTGGACTGAACCATGTCTATCCGCCCGAACACGCGGAGCTTTACGCTCAAATCGCCGAACGCGGGATATTGGTGTCGGAAAACAGACTGGGCGCCAATGCAATTGCGCGCGACTTTCCGCGCCGCAACCGGCTGATATCCGGCCTGTCGCTGGGCGTCATCGTGGTCGAGGCGGCGCTGCAATCGGGCTCGCTGATCACGGCACGCACCGCGCTGGAGCAAAACCGGGAAGTCATGGCGGTCCCCGGCTCGCCTTTGGATCCGCGCTCGCGCGGGACGAACGATCTGATCAAGCAAGGCGCGATCCTGGTCGAAAACGCCGATGACATTATACGGGCGATCAACACCCCGCGCTTGGATCACCCGCTTCTGGGGCTCGCACGCGAAACCGGCGGGGACTGGCCCGACGGCGCCTATGAGCCCGCCGAAACCGGACTTCTGGAGCGCCTGCGCGAATTATTATCGCCTATGCCGACCCATTTAGATGAATTGGTCCGTGCTACAGGCGCGAGCGCGGCCGAAATCTCGGCGGCGGTCCTCGAACTGGAGCTGGCGGGTCAGGCGGTTTCATCGCCCGGCGGGCGGGTGGCGCTGGCGTTGGACGCCGACCGCGAATAGTCGATAATCGCTGGTTTTGGCAGGCCTCCGGACAAAACGCGGACGGCGTGAGCCGCCTCAATCTTGGCGGCCAGCAGCATCGCTTCCGTCGTCTCGAGCTGAGCGCCCTGAGCGAGCTTAGCCAGATCGCCCAAAATCGACTGCAGATAGCGGGCGGTCGATAAAGCGCACTGAGTTCTGGGGTCGATATCGAGCAGTTTAGCCATAATGTGCGCTACTAGGGATTTTGTTTGAAGGTCAATACACCTTTGACGCGCATAAGCTGCTTGAACCCTGGTTGACAAATCTCCACCTGTCCGGCCACGTTCCGCGCCCCGAAGCAGCCCCATCGCGAGTCATCATGAATGTCGTCGTCGTCGAATCGCCGGCGAAAGCTAAGACAATCAATAAGTACCTAGGCCCGGACTTCACGGTTCTGGCGAGCTACGGCCATGTCCGAGATCTGCCTTCCAAGGACGGGTCAGTCGATCCCGCCGCCGACTTCGCCATGGTTTGGGAAGCGGATCCCAAGGCGCAGAAGCGCATCAACGAAATTGCGTCGGCGGTGAAGGGCTCGAACAAACTCATTCTGGCGACCGACCCGGATCGCGAGGGCGAAGCCATTTCCTGGCACGTGCTCGAACTCCTCAAAAATAAGAAGGTGCTCAAGGACGTTGCGATCGAGCGCGTGGTGTTCAATGCGATCACCAAAAACGCCGTTCTCGACGCGATGAAAAAGCCCCGGCCGATCGACCAGGAATTGGTTGACGCCTATCTGGCGCGCCGGGCGCTGGATTATCTGGTGGGCTTCACGCTCTCGCCGGTGCTTTGGCGCAAGCTGCCCGGCGCCCGCTCGGCGGGGCGCGTGCAATCCGTGGCCCTGCGCCTCGTCTGCCAGCGGGAATTGGAAATCGAACGCTTCGTGCCGCAGGAATATTGGACGGTCGAAGCAGACTGCCGCACGCCACGCGAAGAAGCCTTCAAGGCGCGCCTCGTTGAACTCGACGGCTTGAGGTTAAAGCAATTCGATTTGAACGACGCGGCGAAAGCTGGCGCCGCGGCCAAAGCTGTGCGCGACGGCAAGTTCGTGATTTCAAATGTCGAAGCGAAGCCGGTCAAACGGAACCCGCCGCCGCCTTTCACGACCTCGACCTTGCAGCAAGAAGCCTCGCGCAAACTCGGCTTCAACGCCCAGCGCACGATGCAGATCGCGCAAAAGCTTTATGAAGGCGTCTCGATCGACGGGGAGACGGTCGGCCTCATTACATATATGCGAACCGACGGCGTGCAGATGGACGAAAGCGCCTATCACGCCTTTCGCCGCGTCGCCGAAAGCCGCTTCGGCAAGAATTATATTCCGGACGGGCCGCGCCGTTATTCCTCCAAGGCGAAGAACGCCCAGGAAGCGCACGAAGCCATTCGCCCGACCGATCCAGGGCGCACGCCTGATCGCCTGCCGATCGATGGCGAGATGCGGGCGCTCTACGATCTAATCTGGAAGCGCGCCATGGCGAGCCAGATGTCGAGCGCCGAGATGGAGCGCACGACCGTCGACATCAATGGCGGCCGCGCGGTTCTGCGCGCTGTCGGCACGGTCGTTACGTTCGACGGCTTTCTCACTCTATATCAAGAAGGCCAGGACGACGCCGACGACGAAGAAGGCGGTCGCTTGCCGCCGATGAAAACCGGCGAAGCGATCGGCGTGAAGCAAGTTAAAGACGAGCAGCATTTTACTATGCCGCCGCCGCGCTTCGGCGAAGCCAGCCTGGTCAAGAGACTTGAAGAACTCGGCATCGGCCGCCCGTCGACCTACGCTTCAATCTTGGGCGTGTTGCGCGATCGTGGTTACGTGCGTTTGGAAAAAAACCGCTTCATTCCGGACGACAATGGCCGTTTGCTCACGGCGTTCCTGGAAAACTTCTTCGGCAAATATGTCGAATACGATTTCACCGCCGATCTGGAAGAAAAGCTGGATGAAGTCTCCGCCGGCAATTTGAAGTGGAAAGTATTGCTTGCGGAGTTCTGGAAAGACTTCAACGCCGCCGCCGCCGACGCCGGCGAAAAGCGCACCACCGAAATCCTTGATGCGTTGAACGAAGCGCTTGGCCCCCTGTTCTTCCCGGCAAAGGAAGACGGCAGCGATCCGCGCGTCTGCCCAGTTTGCGGCACCGG
>JBEVJO010000137.1:0-6147 GCA_040510175.1 Caulobacterales bacterium | reverse complement strand
GGCCTTCGGCGTTGATCGAAAAGTTTCCGGCGCGGGTATAGGTTTCATCGCCGGATGGCAGCGTCACTTTGAAATAGCCGCGGCCGGAAATCGCCATGTCATAGGAATTGCCGGTCTGGGTCAGGGCGCCTTGTTCGGTGATACGATAGACGGAGCCGGTCTTGACGCCGGTGCCGACCTGTACCCCGGTCGGCGCAATCGTGCCGGAGGCGGAGGTGGCCGCGCCGACCTGATCCATCGACGTGTACAGAAGATCCTGGAATTCCGCGCGCTGGCGCTTGAACCCGGTCGTGTTCATGTTGGCGATGTTGTTCGAGATGACCTCGACGTTCATTTCCTGCGCGGCCATGCCGGTCGCGGCGATGCTCATTGCGCGCATGTTAGATCCTCACTTTGGGGTTCATGATTGCGGGCGGCCCAAACGGTCGATGGAGCGCGAGCGCAAATCTTCTTCGGCCCGCATCGCGCGGGTCAGCGATTCATAGGTGCGGCTGGCTTCCAGCAATTTGGTCATCTGCAGCACGGGCTGTACGTTGGAGCCTTCCAGAAAACCTTGAGCAATGTCGCTGCCTGTGGTCGGCATTGCGGTCTGGCCGCCCGCTCCGAAGGCATTGCCGCCCATGGGCACCAGCTTTTGATCGTCCTCAAAGCTATAAACGCCGATCTTGCCGATAATCTGGTCGTCGGCGCTGACGGCGCCGTCCGGCGTGACGGTCACGGATTTGGTTTCCTGCGGCACGATGATCTCGGAGCCGGCGTCGGACATCACTGGATCGCCTTGCTTGGTCACCAGCTTGCCGCTGGCGTCGAGCGCAAAGGCGCCGTCGCGGGTGTAGAGCGTGCCGTGTGGCGCTTTCACGCCGAAAAAGCCCGGCCCCTTCAGGGCGATGTCGAAGTCGCGGCCGGTTTGCTCCAGCGCGCCTTGGGAGAAGTCGCGCAGCAGAACGTTGGTCGAAACGAACACGACGTCGCGCGGACCGACATTCGAGGCTGCGGGCGCGCGGCTGATCGGTGATTCGACCAAAAACTCGCCCTTGAAGCCCGAGGTCGAGACGTTGGCGATGTTGTTGGCCATGGCGTCCACCTGCCGCATGAGAGCGATCTGGCGGGACAGCCCGGCCATGAGAACGTTGTCCATGGCGGAATCCTTTGCGCGAACGCTTTAGTGCAAGTCCGGCGCCAAGGTTAATTACCTAAACTATCAACGACTTAATTAGTTAATTTCGGGTTTGGCCCGGTCATTTGCGCCGGTTCCTGTGGAAGAGTGGGCAAGTTTTGCCGCTCTAAACAATCCTTAACCAAGCAAGCTCAGAACAAGCTTAGGGAAATTTGTCAGCGGACCGACGCCGGATGTCAGCGAAACCACCAAAAGCGCCCAAGCCCAAAAAAGAAAAGAAGGGCAAGAAGGGTGCGCCTGAAGCCGAGGCTGACGGCGCCAAGGAAGCCGGCGCCGAAGGCGAGGCTGGCGCTGAGGGTGATGCGCCCAAAAAGAAGATGTCGGGCAAAAGCCTGGTTTTGTTCGTTGTCCTGCCGGTTTTGCTGCTGGCGCTGGGCGGCGGCGGCGCGGCCGTGATGTTTTTGGGCAAGAAGCCCGCCGGCGAGCAGCACGCCTCCGCCGATGATGGTCACGGCAAGAAGGACGAGCACGGCAAAAAGAAAAAAGAAAAGAAGAAGGAAGGCGGCCATGGCGGCGGCGGTGAAGGTGGCGACGCCGCGCCAATCACCGAAGGCCCCGACGGCACGGCCTATTACGAATTGCCTGCAATTCTCGTGAACATTCAGGGCAATGACGAAAAGCAAACCTATTTGAAACTGAAAGTGTCCGTTGAATTCCCCGACCACGAAACGGCGGAGGAATTGTCGCCGATGATGCCGGTGCTGACGGATCAGTTCCAAGCCTTTTTGCGCGAATTGCGGGTGGACGACATTTCTGGATCGGCCGGCACATACCGGTTGCGCCTGGAATTGCTGCGGCGCGTGAATCTGGCGCTTGCGCCGTCACAGGCAAACGCGGTCTTGATCGAGGAGATGCTCGTCCAATAAGGCGGGCAGAATTGTATGGCGGATACCGCGGTCGACGAATCAACGCTGTCGGGAGAGCAGGAGAAGTCCGGCTCCGCGACTTTAGGCGCGGAGCGCATCCTCAATCAGGATGAAATCGATAGCCTATTAGGCTTTAGCTCGAACGACGACGACGAGGATTCGCGCACCGGCGTGCGCGCCATCATCAATTCGGCGCTGGTGTCGTATGAGCGCCTGCCGATGCTCGAAATCGTCTTCGACCGCCTTGTGCGTTTGATGACGACGTCCTTGCGCAACTTCACCTCGGACAATGTCGAAGTGTCACTGGACCAGATCACGTCCATGCGCTTCGGCGATTATCTGAATTCGATTCCGCTGCCGGCGATCATCTCGGTGTTCCGCGCCGAAGAACTCGACAATTTCGGTCTGCTCACCATCGATTCCAATCTGATCTATTCGATCGTCGATGTGTTGCTCGGCGGGCGGCGCGGCACGGTGGCGATGCGCATCGAAGGCCGGCCCTATACAACGATCGAACGCACGCTGGTGACGCGCATGGTCGAAGTGGTGCTGAACGACGCGCACCAGGCCTTCGCGCCGTTGACGCCGGTGAATTTCCGGCTCGACCGCATCGAAACCAATCCGCGTTTCGCCGCCATTGCGCGGCCCGCCAACGCCGCAATTCTGGTGAAATTGCGCGTGGATATGGAAGATCGCGGCGGACGCATTGAACTGCTGTTGCCTTATGCGACGCTCGAGCCGATCCGCAAAATGCTACTGCAGCAATTCATGGGTGAGAAGTTCGGCCGCGATAATATCTGGGAAGGCCACCTCGCCACCGAATTGTGGTCGACCGGCATGGAGGTGCAGGCCGTGCTGGATGAACAGCGCGTGCCGTTGCGCAAAGTGATGGACCTCAAAGTCGGCGACACCTTGATGCTGAATGCGGGGCCGGAATCGCCGATCACGCTGAAATGCGGCGATGTCACCGTCACCAAAGGCCGGATGGGCCGGATCGGTCATCGCATCGCTGTCCGTGTCGACGAACCGATAAATCAGGCCGCGCGCCAAGCCGTGCAGGACATCTCATGAATTTTACGGTGGTTTTGGAAATCTTCCTGGCGATCTTGCTTGTCGCTTGCCTGCTCTATTGCTGGCGCGTGGAAAAAAGCCTGGCGCAGTTTCGCGCCTCGCGCACCGAGTTGGAAAGCTCCGCCCGCGAATTGGTGATCGCGGTCAGCAAGGCCGAAGGCGCCATCAAGAGTCTGCGTGTCGCCAGCCAGGAAGCCGGTCAGCAATTGCAGGAACAAATTCAAGAAGCGCGCGCGCTGACGGATGAGCTGCAGCTGATGGGAAGTGGTTTGACTCCGCGTGCGCCGCGCACGCCGCCGCCATCGTCCCGTGCAGCCGCGCCCGATGCGCCTATGTGGAATCGATAAATCATGACCACGCCGCCGCCGCTGAAAAGTTTGCCGGAATTGCCGCTGGGCGCGCAGGCGCTACGCCGCCGCCCGGCAAACACGGCTAAGCCGAAAGTGAAAAGCCAGGCGCGTGTGCGCGTGATGCCCGCGGTGATCACCGCCATCATCTGTCTGCTCGCCGCCAAGGGCCTGGACATCACCAGGCATTACGCCGAAGCAGCGACCGAAAAAGCCGCTGCGCCAAAGCCAAAAGAGGCTGCGGACGCGGCGAAAGATAAAAACGCGGAAGTCAATTCGGCCGCCGCCGCGGACATGGACGCCGGCGTTGCGGCGCCCAGCCCGGAAGGCACGGCGCCGATTGCGCCGGATTTAAAACTGGCCAGCGCGGTGCCGCAGCCGGGCTCGCTCGATCCCGGCACGCCGGGCACCGCGCCGGTCTGCCCAGGTCCAAGCATCGCCGAACAAGCGGGGCTATCCGCCTCCGAAGCGCAGGTGCTGCAAAGCCTGTCCGATCGCCGCAGGACCCTGGAAGGCCGCGACGAAGAATTATCCACGCGCGAGCAATTGCTGAACTCCGCGGCGGCGCGCATCGAACAGCGTTTGACAGAAATGAAGGCGCTGCAAGCGCGGGTGCAGGCCGCCCTCGGCGGGCTCGACGAAAAAGCAGACGCGGACACCGCTGCTCTGGTGCGCGTCTATGAAAAGATGAAGCCGAAGGCGGCTGCCGCCGTTATGGAAACGCTGGACGATGATGTTTCCTTGCGCGTGGCGCGCCGCATGAAAGAGGCCAGCCTGGCCGTGATCCTCGGCAACATGCAGCCCGCGCGCGCCAAGCATCTCACCGAATTGCTGGCCAAGCGCGTCGACGCCGCCAAGGTTGCCGCAGAAAAAGCGGTCGCCGGCGATCCGAAAGCGAAAGCCGATGCGGCGAAGCCCGCCAAGGCGGCGCCGAAAAAGACGGCTGCCGCAACACCTGCGCCGAGTGCGCCCGCTGCCGCGCCACCAGCGGCGGCCGCTGCGCCGCCGGGCGCATAAAGCATGGTGGTGCGCCGCTCCATTCTTTGGCGGGCGCCTTTGGCCGGAGCGGTTGCCGCCGCCGGCATTAGTATTCCTGCGCCTGATTTTGCCCAAGCGGCGGACGCGGGCGCGACGATCACCGCAAAAACCGTCGGCGGCGTTTTTCGCATCGGCGTGAAATGGCCGGAATCGATGGCGGATAATCCGCCCGCGATCGGCGCCGAACTGGAAGAAGACGTTCTGGTGATGCGGTTCTCGCAGCCGCTGAACACGGACGTGTCAGATCTGGCTGCCAGTGCGCCGGATATGATCCGCGCCGCGCGCATCGATTCCAACGGCAAGACCTTACGTATCGCGCTGAAACAAACCGCCAAAGCGCGGGTCGATTCCTCGTACAATATCCAAGCGGTTGATCTCACGCCGCCGGGCTTCAAGGGCAAATATCCCGGCGTGGATTCGCCCAAGGCGAAAAAGTTGCGCGAGGCGGCCGCCGCATCGAAACAGCGTGCGGACGTTGCCGAAGCCGCGCGTCTCGCCGCGCCGCCGCCTGTCGTCGATGTCAGCGTCGGTCAGGCGCCGTCGCTGACGCGCATCGCTTTTGAATGGACCAAGCCCGTCGGCTATTCGGTCAAGATCGAGGGCAATAAGGTCAAGGTGCGCTTCAACGTCCGCGCCAAGGCCGACATCGCCGAAATGCGGATCGATCCGCCGAAATTTCTCAAGACCGCGACGCAAACGACGGATTCGCGCGCCCTTGAAGTGGTGCTGGAAACCCAGGACGGCGTGATCGCCAAGCACTTCCGCGACGGCGATTATGTCGTTGTGGATTTGATGGACAAGCCGCAGCAAAGCGTCGACGAAGCGCTGGCGGAAACGCAGAAAAAGCCGGACGAAAAAACCGCTGAAAAAGTTGATCCCAAGGCGCTGCATCCAGAACAGGCCGCTCCGGAGGAAACGCCGCCGACCGAACAAGCCGCGCTGAATCCCGCGCCGGAAACCACACCGCCCGCGGAGCAGCTCAAGGGCCTTCTGCAAGCCAATCCGCTGCCGGCAGACGGCAAGGTCAAGGTTGAAGTCGACACCTCGCGGCGCGGCGCCGAGCTGGCGGTGACCTTCGCAAAACCCGCCGCCGCCGCCGTGTTCCGTCGCGGCCAATATATCTACGCCATGTTCGCCGCCGACAACGCGCAGTTCGATCTACGCATGGCGAACGGCAATTCCGGCAATTTGCAGATCACGCCGATGCGTGCCCCCGGCGTTTCCGGCTTGCGCATCAAGGCGCCGGACAATCTTTATCTGTCGGCGCGTCCGGAAAACGAACGCTGGATCATCAAGCTGACGCCGCAGGAAATGGGCGCGCCAGAAGCGATCAGCCTGGCGGCCGATGACGGCGTGACCGGAACCGAACTGAAAGCCAGCTTGCCGGGCGCTGCGCTCTTGGGCGCGGTGATCGATCCCGACACCGGCGCACGCGTCGATTATGCGATGGCCTATGGCCCGCCATGCGGCCTGTTGCGCGAGCGGCGCTTTGTCGAGGCGCTGGCCTTGCCGACCGCGCATGGCGCCGCCTTCGAGGCGTATGCAGATGATTTGAAGTTCGCGGTCATGCAAGGCTCGGTGCGCCTGCGCCGCAATGTCGGCCTGCAATTGACGTCGCAAAACGGTGGATCACCGCTGGCGGCGAAGC
>JBEVJO010000136.1:0-5944 GCA_040510175.1 Caulobacterales bacterium | reverse complement strand
GCATCCTGGACCAGGCTCTGCAATTGCTGGCCGATCAGAAGATAGGTCTGCTTGATCAGATCGAAGGCGGGGTAATTGTTCCAGGAATCGGAGCGGAAGCGGCGGTCGCTGCTGGCGGTCTTAAGGTGTGGTTCGATGTCGTGATCGGCGCTGCGCTGCCAGACATTGCGCCAGATCTTGGCGTATTCCACCGGCCATTGCGCCTGCGCCTGCATCAATTGCATCGGCGCTTTCATCCACGCCATGCCGAACGCGGTGAACGCCTGAGCGATGTCCATGGGATCGTAAGGCAGCGGCTCGGCGACGCGGCCCAGGTTTTCAAGGGTGGCGGCCAGGAGCGATTTGCTCTTGGCGCTGATATCGCCCAGCTGGCTCGCAAGATTTGTTGCGTATGCGAACGGCGCCGCGTCTTGCTGCGGCTGCGAAGCCTCCTGCGGCGGAAGTGGCTTAGTCATTGTCGAATAGGGCCTCGACGGCGCTGCACGGACGCGGGGAGCAGAACAAGAAGGTCAGGAGCTTGTCTGGATCGCTGGTCGCCAGCTCTGGCGACGGATCGGGAATCTTTTCCCACATCGAGCTCGCTTCGTCGCGAGTGATGGATTGAGACGCAACAGGTACGAGGTGCTCGGGTAGAAACTCTTCCTTGAACATGATTGGCCTCCGTCATGGGTGACGCAGAGTTAATGCCATTGCTGTGCGGCGCAACGTAGAGTTAAGTTCGCGGAACCGTTGTGCAGAAATACGGAGTCGCCTGGGGAGGCCGAATGAGCGAATTCGACTGGGACGATTTGAAAGTCTTGTTGGCCGTCGGACGCACGGGCAAATTGTCGCTCGCCGCCACGCGACTGCGCGCCGATCACGCCACGGTTTCCCGCCGCATTTCCGCACTTGAGCAGGCTTTGGACGTCAAGCTGATCGAGCGCCGTCCAACGGGATGCTCCCTGACGCATCACGGCGCCCGTCTGATGGCGACCGCCGAGGACATGGAGCGCCAGGTGATGGCGGCGCAGGCGGAAATCCTGGAGGCTGCGCTGCCGGTGGCCGGCAAGGTGCGCATCGGCGCGCCGGAGGGGTTCGGCAGCTATTTCCTGGCGCCGCGTCTGGGCAAGCTCTGCGACGAATTCCCGGCGCTGCAGCTTGAACTCGTGGCGATGCCGACCTTGTTCTCGCTGTCGAAGCGCGAGGCGGATTTGGCGATCGGCCTGAGTGCACCGGAGCAAGGCAAACTCTATTCGCGCAAGATCACGGATTACCGTCTGGGATTGTACGCCGGCGCCGACTATTTTCTGACGCACGAACCGGTACGCTCGACGCGCGATCTGAAGAAGCACCGCATCATCGGTTACATCGAAGACCTCGTGTACGCCGTGGAACTCGCCAATCTGGTTGAGATCGACGAGGCGGCGCACCCCATCCTGCGGTCGAGCAATCTGATCGCGCAATTGCAGGCGACAATCGCCGGGGCGGGCATTTGCGTACTCCCGGGCTTCATCGCCGAACAGGAGCCGCGGCTGGTCCCGGTCCTGGCGAAGGAGTTTTCGCTGAAGCGCTCGCTTCATTTGGTTGTGCATTCGGACTTGCGCGACCTAGCGCGCATCAAGGCGACGTCTGATTTCATCGTGCAGCAGGTGCATGGTGCGCGGGCGATGTTCCTGGGGGCGCCCGAGGCAGTGGTCGCCTAAGGCTGGAGGCGCTCAGCTCAATGCCTACGAAGGACGTGGCCCGTGCCCGCTGTCCCAAAACTTATGCAAATCCATGATATAACGCTGAAGAGGAGGGCGGCTGGCCGGACTGTTCTGTGTAAACATGCTCCGCCGGCGGCATTCGCGCCAAACAGCAATATCATATTGCGGTGGGCGCCATTAGTTTGAGAAAAGACAAGTCCGTGGCAGCGTCTAAAGCTGGTGTTCGGGGGCAAGGCTGATGAACAACATGGCGAATGTAGATCTCATCTTCCAACCGACGCGAAGCAACGAACTCGCCGCTTTGGATCTCAACGTCTTGAGCGAGCAATTCCGCGTGTCGTCGGTCACGGACTGGACGATTCCGCAAGCCTTTCTGTGCCTTCTGTTGTCGGCTGCGGTCTCGGACGGACACCTCGCGCCGGAAGAAATGGCTCAAATTCAATGCCTCAGCGTACGCTCGCGGGCTTTAAAAGCGCTTGGACCTGCCGGGCTCGTGAAAGCCAACGCCGAAGTCAATAAGCGCCTCAAAGAGCGTCCGCACGGATTGCAGGAGGCGTGTGAAGTGCTGCCGCCTGATCTGCGTTTGCCGATGTTTGCCCATTGCGTGGACATCGTATTGGCCGACGGACAATTGCTGCAACCGGAGGTCGATTTCCTCAATAGAATTACCGCCTATCTGGACCTTAATCCGGACGACGCGCAGTTCGTCATGAAGGCGCTGCTCATTAAAAACCGCTGCTGACGACCGCGCGCCTGCGCTTTTACACATACAGAGGGCGTCGATTGATCCGCCTTATGGAATGAATTGCAGACGCCGCCGCCGAATCTGCGCAACAGGCCGAGACGCGCCGTTCGTCTTTAAGCTTGGTCGCAACGGCTGATTTTCTTATGAATTACCAATGCTGGCCGCCTGACGACCTGCGCGGCGATGCTCGCATTTTGCCGAATCGCTGCAAGGCTGCGCAAAGCAAGGCCGTTGCAACACGCCTACTGAGTTTGTGAATTTACGTTTGTTAACATTGGCCGTTAAGCTAAGTGATGTGAGATAGCTGTGGGGGCGTCATTGTGAAATTCCGTTTGGGATGGACCTGGTCGGCGGTGCGTTTGGCCGCCGCGAGCGCCTTGTTCCTAATTGCCGGCGCCGGAACGTCCTGGGCGAAGGACGGGTGCGCCTTCGCGGATTCATCGCTTCCCAGTTCCAAGGATGCGCTCGCGCAGATGGCGGGCGACTGCGAACGCGCCGCTGCGACTTTGGGGCTGAGCGTCGATCAAGCCACGGCTGCTTATAATTCAGCGCGCGCCTACAACGCTTTGGCGGCGACATGGGGCAATAACAGCCAGTCCTTCGACGCCTACAATAAGGCCAAGACGCAAATCGACCGCTCCCTTATTCTCGTCTCGAACGACAGCCTCGCGCAGTTGCAGGGAAAGAAAGCGACGGCGGCAAAAGCGCTGCGCATCGGCCGATCGCTGGAAAAGGCGCGTGCGGTGATGGGGCTTGGTCAGTCGTCCCTGCCGCAGGGCGCGGCTTGCGCGTCTAATGCGGCGTGTCAAACGTCCTTGAGTCTCGCGCTGAATGAAATGTCGAGTGTCGGCGCTGCGCCCGTAGAGTCAGATCCACAATTCGTCGATTACTATTTTTTGCGCGCCAGCATTTATTCATCGCTCGGACAACCCGCCAGCGCCCGCCAAGATCTGATGAAAATCGCCGGGCGCAGCGACGCCGCAAAAACACAGCTCGTGAAATATTATTCCGATGAAGTGGATGCGGCTCTTAGGGCGCAGCCAGCCAATCCCGACCGGATTCGCAGCGTGATCGCCACCTATCCGCAGACGGTCGATTATTATCCCGAAATTCAGGCGCGGTTGGGCAGCGCCTATTTGAAACTGGCGCAGCTGGAAAAAGTCGGTGCACTGGAAAATTACCGCCTGGCGGACACGGTCTTTCAAAAGGCGATCGTGAGCGCCGGTAAAGCCAACAACATTGCGCTGCAGGCGGATGCCTATCAAGGGCGTGGCGAAGCGCTGCTTGGCCTGGGCAATGTTGCCGAAGCGATCGTCGCCTTTCAAAAATCTTCTTCGCTTGAGCCCAATGAAGTCGAGCGAAAAATCGCGCTGGGCATGGCTTACGCGCGGGCGGGGTATTGGGCGCAGGCGGAAACGCAACTCGACGGCGCCGTGCCGAAACTCGCGTTGTGGAAAGGCAGCAAATCCGATCTGACCGACGCGCTGATCAAGCGCGCCGAAGTGAAGCGCGAATTGCATCGCAGCGCTGCGGATGTTCGCGCCGCTTATCAGGAAGCCGTCAAATGGGACCCGACCTCCGCCAAGCCGAAATTGGGTGTCGGCAAAAGTCTCTTTGACGATGGTCGCTATGGCGAGGCCGAACCATATTTCAACGACGCAATTGTGCGTGGTTCGTCCTTGCCGTCTGCCGATCTGGCCACGGCCTATTATTACCGCAGCCTGCTGCGCGCGAAAGCGGCGATGGGCGCCGCCAAGCCGAATTGGCCAGCCGTGCTGGACGACGCCGATTCAGCGGTTCGGTTGGGCGGATCGTCTTCTCCGTACAAGGAGCAAGCCTGTCTCGTGCGCATCGTCAGTAGCTTAAAGGGGTCATCGGGTTTCTGTTCCGGCAATTATACGCCGGAAGGCTCGCTCCTGCAGGGCATGTCCTATTTGCGTGCGGCGCAAGGCGCGCCCGCGGTGCAGCGCTCCAGCTCCTTTGATCTTGCGGAGCAAGCGTTCGGGCAGGGGCTTTACGCCGTCCAGCAAACCGGCTCTTTTGATGTGCGCCCGAGCTTTGCGACGCTCAGCGGTCAGCCGCCGTCGGTGCGCGTGCTGCTGGAATACGGCAAGGCGAAGGTGACGTCGTGTTTCGGTCGTCCCGTCGATACGCCGCTAACCCAATCAGAATTGGCTTCCGCGACGCGCTTCTTTGCCGACCATCGCGTGGATGCCTGCAAGTAATTTGAGTGACATACGTAACAGGGGGTGAATAATCCGATGCAAGGCGACTATCCTCAAAATCCGCTTCCGACGATTTTTGCTGAGCAATTGTCGCCGCCGCCCGCGCCACGGGAGCGGGAGACCGGCGGTCTGGTCATTAGCCGCGGCACGATCGCGGTCATTTCGCTGATCCTGATCGGCATGCTGCTGGCGGGTACATTCATTTTCTATTCGCGCTGGAAATCGGCCGACCAGGCAGAAGCGGCGCTGACCACTAAGCTGAACGCTGCTTTGGCGGAGAATGCCAAGCTGACCGCACAAAATCAGCAAATGGACGAGCATCTGGACAAGTACCGGACGATCGAACGCCTTTTGAATTCGGCGACGGACCAAACCACGAAAATCCAGACGCTGCTGGTGGCGAAGCCGACTTACCCTGCTAAAAAGCTGATGAAGCTGGAAACCCCGCTGTGGCGCGAAAAGGTCGAAGCCGATTTGGCCGCGCATGTGGGCAAACTTGAGCAGCAATATACGGACATCGCCAATTGGTCGAGCGGTCCGAAAGTTGTTGTGGTCGATCGCACCGCGCCTCCTGGCGTTATCCGCGCGAAGCCGCAATAAGTAGCCTTGGTGCGAAGGTGTGATTTCAGTGGCCGGGCCGGCTTTCTTGGTCCGGAATGATGTGAATTAATGCTCGAAAGAGGAGCTTTGTCCTATGACCAATAGTCTGGATCTCATTTTCCAAGCGACGCCGCCAAAAGAACGCGCCGAATTTGACCTCGGTGCGCTGACAGAAAAATTCCGTTCCACCATGGTGACGGATTGGACAATTCCGCAGGCATTCTTATGCCTGCTGCTGTCCGCTGCGGTCGCCGACGGTAACTTCTCGCAAGAGGAACGTGTGGAAGTGCAGTCGCTCTGTCTGCGCTCACGCGCGCTGAAGGCGATCGGCGTCAATGCATTGGCGCAGGTGAACGCCGAAGTCGCGCAACGCCTGAAGGAGCGGCCGAAGGGTCTGCAGGAAGCCTGCGAATCCTTGCCAGCCGATCTGCGCTTGCCGGTGTTCGCGCATTGCGTGGACATCATCCTGTCGGATGGCGAGCTTCTGCAGCCTGAGGCTGAATTCCTCACGAAGGTGACCGGCTATCTCGGCATACCGATCGCCGAAGCCCAGCGGGTGATGGAAGTGCTGCTGATCAAGAACCGCTTCTAGTAGAAGTTCGAACCGCATTTTAATCGCCCGGCCGGCGGTCCGCTGCGCCGGGCGTTTTTTTGCACAAAAAACGACCCCCGCCCCGGACCCTTGGGTC
>JBEVJO010000135.1:0-15587 GCA_040510175.1 Caulobacterales bacterium | reverse complement strand
AGCGCGCCACCTCGGCGCCGAAATCGGTGACGAAGGCGTCGAGATCGACGACGTTCTTTTTCGACTTCGACATTTTCTCGGCAGGTGACACCGATACGGGCGCGCCGCTGCTCGCCTCGACGCGCACGCCGTCCTTCACGTCGGTTTCTTCCGGCAGCAGCCATTTGCCGGCAGCAGACTTATAGGTTTCGTGCGTTACCATGCCTTGGGTGAACAGGCCGGCAAACGGCTCGCCCGACGGCAGATCCAGCAGGCCGCAATCGCGCATCGCCCGGGTGAAAAAGCGCGAATACAATAAATGCAGCACCGCATGCTCGACGCCGCCGACATATTGATCGACCGGCAGCCAGTAAGCGCACTCGGCCTTGTCGATCGGTGCGTCTTTTTTGTGTGGGCTGCAGAAACGCGCGAAATACCAGGATGAATCGACAAACGTGTCGAGCGTGTCGGTTTCACGTTCGGCTTTGCCGCCGCATTGCGGGCAGTCGATATGCTTCCAGGTCGCGTGCCGCGCCAGGGGATTGCCGGGCTGATCGAAGGTCACGTCTTCCGGCAACGCGACGGGCAGATCTTTTTCGGGAACGCCGACCGGGCCGCATTTGGCGCAATGAATAATGGGGATCGGGCAGCCCCAATACCGTTGCCGCGATACGCCCCAATCGCGCAGGCGATAGGTGATGGCGCTTTCGCCTGCGTTTGATTGCGCCAGGCGGTCGATCGCCGCGCGTTTTGCTGCGCCGACATCGAGGCCGTTTAGGAACTCGGAATTGAAGATCGTGCCTGGGCCGACATAGGCTTCATCGGCTATTGCGAAGTTTGCGGCGTCGGCGTCCGGCGGCAACACGACCGGTTTGACCGGCAGGCCGAACCTGCGGGCGAAATCGAGATCGCGCTGGTCATGCGCGGGGCAGGCAAAAATTGCGCCCGTGCCGTAACCCATCAGGACGAAGTTCGCGGTGTAAACGGGCAGGGTCCAGGACGGATCGAATGGGTGCGCGACACGCAAGCCGGTGTCGACGCCGTCTTTTTCGGCTTTTTCGATTGCTTCCTCGGAGGTGCCCAATTGCGCACACTTGGCTGCGAAGTCGGATAGGCGAGAATCTTTCTTGGCCAGTTCTTTGATCAGCGGATGATCGGGCGCGAGCGCGATGAAGCTTGCGCCATATAATGTATCGGGGCGCGTGGTGAAGACCTCGATGCCGTTTTCGAACCCGGCAGGCGCTCCATCGACGAAAGCGAAGCGCAGCTTCGCGCCTTCGGATTTGCCGATCCAGTTGCCTTGCATGGTGCGGACCTTGTCCGGCCACCGAGACAACGAATCGAGCGCGCTCAGCAGATCATCCGCATACTGGGTGATCTTGAAAAACCACTGCGCCAGTTCGCGGGTTTCAACCAAGGCGCCGGAACGCCAGCCGCGGCCGTCAACGACCTGCTCATTGGCCAGAACAGTGTGATCGACGGGATCCCAATTGACCTTGGATGCCTTGCGATAGACCAAGCCATTGCGCCACATGGCGAGGAACAGCGCTTGTTGCTGCTGGTAATAGTCCGGGTCGCAGGTGGCGAATTCACGCGTCCAATCAATCGAGACGCCCAGCAATTTAAGCTGGGCGCGCATGGCGGCGATATTGTCGTAGGTCCAGGCGCGCGGGTGGATCTTGCGTTCTATTGCGGCGTTTTCGGCGGGCAGGCCGAAAGCGTCCCAGCCCATGGGATGCAGCACATTGTAACCGCAGGCCCGCTTATAGCGCGCGACGACATCACCCATCGCGTAATTGCGCGAATGGCCGACATGGATCCGCCCCGAAGGGTAAGGAAACATTTCCAAGACATAGGCTTTAGGCTTGTCGCCCGCGTCCTGCGGCGTCTGCGCGATATGCAGATTTGCCTTGTCCCACGCCTCACGCCATTTGGGTTCGGCCTCTTTGTGGTTGTAACGCGCCACGCTTGGTCCCCGAATGGTGCTGCGTCCGGGCTGATCGTCCGGATCAGCCTTTCAAGGTGGCGATGCGCAATTGCCGCGCGCGGGTCAGGATCGCATCTTCAATGTCGATCCCGGTTTGCGGATCGGAAGCGGAATCGGTCCAAGCGCCGTTGGTGTTGACCTGGCGGAAGACATTAACCTTCAGGCCGTCGGCGCGCAGGCGCGTATCCAGAATATAGACCGTGAGTTTGAAACGCTCGGTCGGGGTCTGTGGGCTGGAATACCAATCGGTGATGATGACGCCGCCGAACGGATCGGCCGAGGCCAACGGCATGAAATTCACGGTGTCCAGCGTGGCGCGCCAGAGGAAGCTGTTGACGCCGATTTCGCTGTCGCTGCCTTTTTTGTTTTTCTTGCCGCCGAAAAAGCCAATGCCGCCGGATTCGATGTCGCCGGTGCGGAAGCCTGTCTTGTTTTCCTTGCTGGAGCCGCAACCCACAAGAGCGAGCGCCGCGGTCGACGCGATGAGAACTCTAATCAACGAACCGCGCATTCAATCGCTCCCCTACATCCAGCGCCTCCGGCGCCGGTCTCCTGTGCTCAGCCGGCAATGTTCAGTGCTGCGGCGGCTTATAAGAACGGGGTCTATAGCATGCTGTTGATCCGCGACCAGAGGCGAAGACTGCAAGAGACGGCTAATTTTGCTGCTGATGCAGGCGCTTCTATTATAAAGGGCGAGGGCGGCTCTGGTGGTCCGGAACGCCGTTGCCTACATGCGGGTTATGAAGCGTGCTCTCGGCGCCATGGCGGATCGAAAAATCAGTTCCTAAAGATTTTTTTATACGACGGTTACGAGATCGGGGTTAGAGTAAGCGGATAGTAGGGGCGACAAGTTGAAATTCACGGTCACCATAGTTGCGCTTTGTGCGCTCGGAGCGGCTACGCAAGCCGTTGCGGGCCCCGAAGACATGCCTATGAGCGCCATGGCCGTCCCTGTGAAGGCTTCTGAAGAAGCCCCCTGGTTTCAACGCTTTACGTTTGGCTCCGGCTACTCAAACGATTTGAACGGCTGGTCGTCGGGCGCGGTCAGGAACGATTCCGAGAGCATGCGCGTGGTCACGGAAGGCCGGCGCTGGGGCATGTCCATGGCCGTGCGGGACAAGAAAGACTGGGCGCCGCTCAGCCAATCTGGCGCCCGTGATAAAGTGGCTGCCGGGGCGTTCTACAATATGACGCCGCGTTTCCGCTTCGGCGGTGAAATGACCTTGGAAACACGCAGCTCCGGTCGCGACAGCACGGTCGAACCTGGCGTGAAGCTCGGCTCAGCTTTCCGTTTCTAATAAAATCGCTATTTGTTGTGTTCTAACGGCGAAAGTCCAGACGCTACAGCTGCGCCCAAAACACCCCTAACACCCTGAATTTTTTGAATTGTTCGATCGTTGACGCCGCCAAGAGCGTAAATGGGTGCGGTCGCCTGGTGGGCGAAGCGGCTTAAGCCGCGCGGTCCCAGCAGCTTGCGGCCCTTGGCCCCGGCGCTTTGCGTTTCGAAGACAGGTGAGGCCAGAATTGCGTCGGACCCTCTTGCATGACGCAGAGTCTTAAGCGTGTGCGCCGCCCCTGTGACGATCCAGCGCGGGCGGCGGGTTTTCAGTCCGGCGGCGCGCGCCGCCATACGTTCCGGCAAATGAACGCCATCGGCCCGCACTTTGACTGCCAGCGCGGGATCCGCGCCGATCAACAGTATAAAGCGGCGCTTCCGGCACAGTTTTACAAGAGATCGCGCCGTCGCGAGGCGGTCCGGCGCGCCGAAATGCCGGAAGATGACGCCGAGGCGTCCATCGGCGCTTCTGGGCAACTGGCGGAGCAGGCCGAGCGGATCAGAAATTCGCGCCGGGTCCGTGACGAACAGTAAAGGCGGCAGGCGCCGGTCGCGGCGCTGCGCATTAAGCCGGGTGGCGCCGCGCAGAAGCCTGCTAAAGTTTGCGCCCATGTCGGATTCAGTACCTCAAAACTTTTCGGTCGCGGCTGCGCGATCCGCCATTCTGGATCGTATCGCCGTCGCGGCGCGCGCCGCCGGCCGCGATCCGAGCGCGGTCACGTTGACCGCCGTGTCGAAACAGCAGCCATGGGACAAAGTGGCCGAAGCGTTGGATGCTGGTCAAATTGTCTTTGGCGAGAACCGCGTCCAAGAAGCGCAAGAGCGCTGGTCCGAGCGTAAAACACAAGGCGCCTCCTTGCATTTGCGGCTGATCGGGCCGCTGCAATCCAACAAAGCCAAGGATGCCGTCGCGCTATTCGACGTGATTGAGACGCTGGATCGCGACAAACTTGCCGCCGCCATCGCGGACGCTGCGCTTGCTCTGGGGCGCCGTCCCGACGTCCTAGTGCAGGTGAACACGGGCGAAGAGGCCCAAAAAGCTGGGGTTTCACCCCTTCAGGCGGATGATTTCATCGCGCGGCTGCGGCGCGACTACGATCTGGCGCCAAGCGGCCTGATGTGCATTCCACCCGTGGGCGAACCGGCCGGCCTGCATTTTGGCTTGTTGGCGGAGATCGCGCGCCGGAATGGACTTGCGATTTTGTCCATGGGCATGAGCGACGATTTTGAAACGGCCATCCGTTTCGGCGCCACGCATGTGCGGGTCGGTTCGGCTTTGTTCGGCGCCCGGAACTAATCGGGTAGAATCGCCAGCGCGTCGCCGGGCTGCGTCTGGCTCAGCAATTCCAAGAGATCATCGCGCTTCAAGGCGATGCAACCTTCCGTCGGCGTATAATCCGGCTTGGCGCAATGCAGAAAAATGGCCGACCCTGCGCCGGGCACGACAGGATCGTCATTGTGCCCCAGAACCACGATCACATCGTACAATTCGTCGTCGCGCCACAGATGTTCGGCGCTGCCGGGATAAGGATGCATCACCGGCCGGTTGTAATTGGGATCTGCCGGCGCATCGCACCAACCCATTTGAGCTGAGATCGGCTGTACGGAAAGCGCGGTGATGGGCGGGGTTACGCGGTCAGGCCGGTAATAGACGTAACGAAGCGGCCATTCGCCGATTGGCGATGCGCCGTCGCCTTCGCGTTTGGCGTCGGCGGTGATGAATCCGCCCTTGCCGATGGCGGCGCGGCGCTCCTGGCCGTCCCAGCGCAACACGCCTTTTTTTGTAACCGTGACAATCATAGAGTCCTTTATATAGGAACGAAGCCACTTTTCTCGAAAGCGCTCTAGGATTGGCGATGCATAAAAAGAAAACAATCCTGATCGTGGATGACGACAAGGATCTGCGGGAAGCGTTGGCCGAGCAATTGGAGCTCCACGAGGATTTTCACCCACAATTAGCCGATTGCGCCGGCGCCGGCATTCAGGCGGCGCGCGAAGATCAAATCGATCTCATCATCCTGGACGTCGATTTGCCCGATATGGATGGGCGTGAGGCGTGCCGGATTTTGCGCAAGAGCGGCGTTCGCATGCCGATCATCATGCTGACCGCGGCCGATAGCGATTCAGACGCGATCCTCGGTTTGGATTCCGGCGCCAACGATTACGTAACCAAGCCGTTCAAGTTCTCCGTGCTGCTGGCGCGGGTGCGAGCGCATTTGCGCAGCCATGAACAAAGCGAAGACGCGGTTTTCCGGATCGGTCCTTACGAATTCCGGCCGGCCACGAAATTGCTGCTGGATTCCAAGGGTCGGAAGGTGCGGCTGACCGAAAAAGAGACCAGCATCCTCAAATATCTCTACCGAGCGGGCGAAAAGCCGGTGCAGCGCGAGGAATTATTGCGCGAGGTGTGGGGCTACAATTCGAATGTCAGCACCCACACGCTGGAGACGCACGTCTATCGCTTGCGGCAGAAAATCGAGCCGGATCCACAAAACGCCCGGCTTTTGCTGACGGATCTTGGCGGCTATCGACTCCAACCATAGACCGCTTTCAGGAAAAGTGGCTGTCGGTTTTCCGTCCGAAAGCGGTCCAATTGATAATAGCGCATTTGCGGACACAAAACCGGAGCCCACTTTTGTTGCAAAAGCGCTAGGAAGGCAGCGTTCCGGCGGGCGGAACGTTTTCGCGCGCGGCCATCTGATTGGCGTAAAGCTGTCCGAAATCAACAGGGTCGATCAAAAGCGGCGGAAAGCCGCCTTCGCGGATCATTTCCGCCAGCAAACGCCGCGCGAAGGGAAATAACAACCGTGGGCAATCGATCAGCAAGACCGGCTCGACCTGTTCGGCCGGGATGTCGTCGAGCTGGAAAAGGCCTGCATAAACAAGCTCCGCGATGAACATTGTGTCGCCATCGCGGGTCGCCTTGGCAGACAGCTTCAGATCCACCTCGAAGCCCTCGTCCCCCGATGCCCGGGCATTGACGTCGATTCCCAGATCGATCGCCGGCGTCGAGAGGCCCGCACGCAAACTGTCGGGCGCGCTTGGGTTTTCAAACGACAGATCCCGCGCATATTGCGCCAGCACGCGAATGACCGGCCCCAAGGGCTGGGACATCTCGGGCGGCAGGTCGGTCATCCGGCAAATGCTCCTGGCGGCGCAGAGGGCGCCGAAAACTGTGCGGGCGTCGGGCTAGCATGCACGCTTTTCGCCCGCAATCAGTTCAAAGGGTGACGTTGGTAATGAAATTACTATATGTACCTAGCTGACGGGTCGCGCTTCGATCTTTCAAACGAAAAAGCTGATGCAAATTCTCGAACTCCTGTTGTTGGCGGCTCTCGCGGTGCTGGTCCTGGCGCGCCTTTACATGGTGCTGGGCAAAGGCGGCCCTGGACCCGAACAAACGCAAGCGCCCGTGCAACGCGGTGAGGCGGCGGACGGATTCGCGCGCAAGCCCATCGTCGAGCCGCCGGTGCGCAGCCGCGCCTTCTTCACGGGTCCCGCCGCAGATGGCCTCGAAGCAATCGCCGGTCGCGATCCCGAATTTGATCCAGAAGAATTCGTCGACGGCGCCAAGCAAGCCTATTCGATGATCGTCGGCGCATTCGCCGCCGGCGACCGGCAGGCGCTGCGTCCGCTTCTAACCGATGACGTTTATGCATCCTATGATCAGGCGATCCGCGAGCGCACCGGGAAGTCGCTGACTCAGATCGAGCGCATTCGCGGCGCACACATTACGGCCGCTGAAATGCGCGGCGATATCGCAACGGTCACCGTGCGCTTTGAAGCCAATCTCGACACCGGCGACGAACATCGCTTCGTCGATGCGCGAGAAAATTGGACGTTCGAACGCAATGTCACGGATACGGATCCGAACTGGCGCTTGGCGTCGGTGTCAGGCGCCGACTGATCGTGACCGGTGGCGCGCGGTCCCCGGAATCTCACGCTTGAAGAAAAGCGTCTTTGGCGGCGCGTAACAGCGCAGGATAAACCGCTGCGGCCAATCGACGATTTGGAAGATGTGACGGAACCCGCTGCGCCGAATGCGGCTGCGTCGAAACCCGTCGTGGTGAAAAAGCCAGCGCCGCATGCGGACAAAGCGGCAAAGCCAATACCGGCTGGCGCACACAATTTCGGTCAAGAACGCAAAGTCCGGCGCGGACAAATCGAGGTTGAAGGCCGACTCGATTTGCACGGCATGACGCAGCAAGCGGCGCAAAGCGCGCTGGCGAATTTCTTGAACGCCGCGCGCCGCGATCGCAAACGCTGCGTCTTGGTCATTACTGGCAAAGGCTCGGCCGAGCCGACCTGGCCGCATCCGCAGCGTGGCGTTTTACGGCGGCGTTTGCCGGAATGGCTGGATGGTTTGGCGCGCGACGGATTGGTATCGGGCTTTGCGTCCGCGCATCGCACGCATGGCGGCGACGGCGCATATTATGTTTTTCTGAAAACGCGCTAGTTACTGCGGGCGGCTGGCTTTTTCGTCCAGGCCAGAGACGCCGCGCCGCGATTTCAGCGCAGCGGCGACGGCATCGCCGGAAACGCCGGTGGCCTGCAGCAACACCAAAAGGTGATAAAGCAAATCACCCGCTTCGGCTGCGACCGCTGCTTTATCGCCCTTGGCGGCGGCAAGCGCGGTTTCCACCGCTTCCTCGCCCAGCTTTTTGGCGCATTTCTCGACGCCGGCGGCCAGCAGGCTCGCAGTGTAAGACGATTTCGGATCATCACCGGCACGCGCCGCGATGGTCTGCGACAGATGATCGATTTCGGCGCCGAGACTATTACCCTCGACAGGACGAGTGGGCGGAATAGGCGTCGCGTCCGCTTTCGTCGCGGCTGCTAGATCGATGCCGCCCATGAATTGCGTGGCGGCCGCGCCAAGGTTGGCGCCGGTCAGATGATCGATCGTGTTGACCAGATCGCCGAGCGCTGATCCCACGGCGCCATGCTGCGGACTGCTCAGAGCGCTGATGAGATTTGACACTGCGGCGTCGAGGCCGGGCGGGGTTTTTTCAGTCGTCATGCCTGCGCCTCCGCCATCGTGCGCACCGGAAGACCGGCGGCGGCGAGCGCGGCCTTGGCTTCCTGCACAGTGTGTTTGCCGAAGTGAAATATCGATGCGGCCAAAACGGCGCTGGCGCCAGCGCGCGCGCCATCGACCAGATGCTGCAATTCGCCGACGCCGCCTGAGGCGACCACCGGCACATTTACAGCGTCCGACACTTCACGCAGCAAGGCCACGTCATATCCGGCCTTGGTGCCGTCGCGATCCATGGACGTCAGAAGGATCTCGCCGGCGCCGCGTTTGGCGACTTCCTTCGCGAACGTGATGGCGTCAATCCCCGTGGGATTGCGTCCGCCATGCGTGAACAATTCCCATTTGCCTTCGCCGACGGCTTTCGCATCAAGCGCGACGACAATGCATTGCGATCCGAACTTTTCCGCGGCGCGATTGACCAGACCGGGATCATTGATTGCGGCGGTGTTGATCGAGGCTTTATCTGCGCCAGCCAAGAGCAAAGTGCGAATGTCTTCGAGTGAGCGCACGCCGCCGCCCACCGTCAGCGGCGTGAAACAGGCTTCCGCCGTGCGGCTTACCGCATCGAGCAATGCGCCGCGCCCTTCGACGCTGGCGGCGATATCCAGAAAGGTGATTTCGTCCGCGCCTTGGGCATCATAAATGCGCGCCTGCTCCGCCGGGTCGCCGGCGTCCACCAAGTTGGTGAAATTCACCCCCTTCACGACGCGTCCGTTGCGCACGTCCAAGCACGGTATGACGCGCAGTTTGAGCATCAGGCCGCTTTGCTCTTCGCGGCCTTGAGAACAGCTTTCGGATCCACGGAACCATCATAGAGCGCGCGGCCCATGACCACGCCTTCGATTCTGCGGCCCCTGCGGCTGCGCAAAGCGGCGACGTCATCAACCGAGCAGGCGCCGCCGGAGGCGATCACGGGAATATCGACGGCGTCGGCGAAGCTGCCGGTGAATTCGACATTAATTCCGGTTTTGGCGCCGTCGCGGTTGATGTCGGTGACGATCAAAGCGGCGACACCGGCGTCTTCAAATTTTTTCGCGAGGTCGACGGCCTGGATGTCGGTGGATTCGACCCAGCCGGAAACTGCGACCCGGCCATCGCGCGCGTCGATGCCGACGGCGATCCGTCCGGGAAAGAATTGCGCCGCATCACGCACGAAGCCTGGGTTGCGGGCCGCAGCGGTGCCAAGGATCACACGGCTGACGCCTGCGTCGAGCCAAGTTTCAATGGTGCGCATGTCACGCACGCCGCCGCCGAGCTGCACGCGCGCTTTGGTGGCTTTCAAGATCGCTTTAACGGGCGCGGTGTTGCGTGCGGCGCCGGCGACAGCGCCGTCGAGGTCGACCACATGCAGCCATTCAAAGCCGTAATCGTGGAAGCGCTTGGCCGCCACCGCCGGGTCTTTTTCATAGACGGTGATTTCGTCGAATTTGCCGTGCATCAGGCGCACAGCCTCGCCGTTCTTTAAATCGATGGCTGGGAAGATGATCATGGACGCCATTCCAAAAAGCGCGCCAACAAAGCGAGGCCGGCGCGCTGGCTCTTCTCAGGGTGAAACTGCACACCCGCCAGATTGTTGCTGCAGATTGCGCTGCAGAAGTCGATTCCGTGACGCGTGCTGGCCGCGATGACGGATTTGTCGGCAGGCTGCAGCACATAAGAGTGCACGAAGTAGAACTCCTCTACAGGATCGCCAGGATTTGGGAACAGCGCCGAGGCCTTCGCCGGATTGACGGCGTTCCAGCCCATATGCGGAATTTTCAGGCTCGAATCGGCGGGTTTGAGTTCAACGACGTCGCCTTTGATCCAGCCTAGGCCGTTATGTTCGCCATGCTCCAGGCCGCGTTCGGCCATTAGTTGCATGCCGACGCAAATACCCAGAAAGGGCCGGCCTTTTTGTCGCACCGTTTCTTCCAGGGCCTCCAGCATGCCGGGAATGCTGGTCACGCCCCGCATGCAATCGGCAAAGGCGCCGACGCCCGGCAGAATGATGCGGTCGGCTTGACGCACCAGCTCAGCGTCGCGCGTCACCGTAACAGCCGACGACAGCCCGGCGCGCGCGGCCGCTTCAAGCACGGCGCGTTCGGCGGACCGGAGATTGCCCGATCCATAATCAATGATGGCGATCGTCTGCATACGTCAGGTCGCTCTACAAAACGCCCTTCGTGGAAGGCGAGCCGGTGAGACGTGGGTCGAGTTCGACCGCGTGCCGCAACGCGCGCGCCAGCGCCTTGTAACAGGACTCAATAATATGGTGGGTATTGTCGCCGTACAGATTTTCGACGTGCAGGCAAATGCCGCCATGCATGGCGAAAGCCTGGAACCATTCCTTGAACAGTTCGGTGTCCATGTCGCCGACCTTTGGGCGGCTGAAATCGACCCGCCAAATCAGATAAGGCCGGTTCGACAAATCCAATGCGGCGCGCGATAGCGTTTCGTCCATCGCAATATAAGCGTGGCCGAAACGGCGAATGCCGGCGAAATCCGCCAGGGCCTGGTGCAGCGCCTGACCCATGACGATCCCGGTGTCTTCCACCGTGTGGTGCATGTCGATGTGCAGATCACCTTTGGTGCTGACGATCAAATCCATCGCCGAATGCTTGGCGAAGGATTCCAGCATGTGATCGAAAAAGCCGATGCCGGTTTCGATCTTGGACTGGCCCGATCCGTCGAGTTTTAACTCGACGCTAATCGAAGTTTCCTTGGTCTTACGTTCGACCTTGGCGGTGCGGGTGGCGGTAAAGCCGGACATCGTCATATCTTCCAAGAATGCCGTGCAAAACGCACTTTATAATGCTTGTCGCACGGCCGGTTTAACTGGCCTCTAACAGACTTGGCGCAAACCTAGAACCGAAAACGCGGTTCAACCCGGCCGCGTCGCGGAATTACCCCTTGGTCGCAGCGACTTTACCTTTGGGCGCGGAGCCCTGGACACAGGAAGCGGGCGGTCCTCCGGTCTGGCGTCTAAGGGGCGATAGCCTGGCGACGCGTTTTGGCGGAATTGCCGGCGCAACGGCGTTGGTTTCTGGTCTGGCGGTCAATGCGGCTGCGCCTTTGAGCCGCCAGGTCTGGAACAACGACTCCCTGCCGCTTCTGGCGTGCGTCGCACTCCCTGCCTTGGCTTATTTCGCGGGCCAGTCCTTCGCACGGCGCGTGATGCGGCCTTTGAAGGAAATCGCCGAAGCGGCTCAAAGCGTCTCGGCCCGCAACTTCACCGCGAATCTGAGCGTGCGGACGGGTGACGAGATCGAGGCCTTGGCCATGGCGTTCAACCGTATGGTCCGCCGCCTGGAAATCGGCGTTGGGCAAATGCGCCGCAAGGGCGAATGCGATCCGGTGACGGCTTTGCCGCTGCGCACGGAGTTTGTCTCGTCGATCGAAAAGGCTTTGGCGTCCGGTTCAAAGGGCGCGCTGATCGTCTGCGATCTGGCGCGGTTCGGGCAGATCAATGAGGCGGCTGGCAAGGTCGCCGCCGACAAGGTCCTCGCGCGGACCGCGAAACGCATTGCGGACATTCTGGACAATTCCGGTTTGATCAAGGGCGCCTCGTTTCTGACTCGCCTGAACGCCGATCAGTTCGCGATTTTCGCCGCCGACATTAACAATTCCGCGGAAGCGGCGGCGCTGATGCAGGCTTTAATCGAAGCCATGGCCTCGCCAATGTTGATCGAGGGCCAACGCTTTGTGCAGAATGCATCGGCCGGGGCCGTGCTTTGCAGATCCAACGAATCGGACGCCGAAAAGCTGATCGGCCGGGCGCAAACGGCGTTGAAGCGCAGCCGTCAGGACGGCGCGAATACCGGCCGGATCTGGAGCCCAAGCCTGGATAGGCGCGCTGGGCATTCCTTCGCCGCCGAGGCGGCCATCCGAGACGCCATTGCAAAACAACACATTATCCCGTTCTTCCAGCCCAAGGTGGATTTGACATCCGGCAAGATCACCAGCGTTGAAGCTTTGGCCCGCTGGATCATCCCGGGACGCGGCGTGATCGAACCCAGCCGTTTCATTCCTGCCGCGGAAAATCTGGGTCTAATCGGCGCGCTGGGCGAGGCCATTATGCGCCAAGCCTGCGAAGCCGCCGCGGAGTGGCGCCGGAACGGCCTGCATTGCCGCGTGGCCGTTAATGTCGCGCCGGCGCAATTCGACGAGCCCGGTTTTGGCGCCAAAGTGCTGGCCATGCTGGCCCAGACCGGCCTGCCCGCCAGCTACTTGGAGCTGGAGATCACCGAATCCACGGCGATGAAAAACCTCGACGCCGCGCTGAAGCAAATCGCGCCGCTGCGCAAAGCGGGGGTTCGCCTGTCGCTGGACGATTTCGGCGCCGGCCATTCCAGCCTCGCCATGCTGACCCAGATGCCGTTCGATGTATTCAAAATCGACCGTCAATTCGTTGCGGCGCTGGAGACCGACGAACAGGCCGCCGCCGTGGTGGACACTATTTTGAGCCTCGGTCGGTCGTTGAATTTCGAGATCGTGGCCGAAGGCATTGAAAATGTGCGCCAGGAAGCCTTCCTGCGCAAACGCGGCTGCACCTTGGGCCAAGGCTATCTGTACGGGGCGCCCATGCCGCTCGGCGATTTCCTCGACCTTGCTCATAAACCCGCCCGGCGCGCCTTGCGCGCGGTAAGCTAGCGCGCCACTAGCGCAGCATTTGCCCACTTGATCCCGTTCGCTGGGCGGGCCACATCGGACGCATGACAGTTTCTACGCGTCCCGCTGCCGATGAAGCGCTGAAATGGCGTTCCACCACAATTTTGGGCGTCCGCAAGGGCAATAAGGTCGTCATCGCAGGCGACGGCCAGGTGTCGATGGGCGCGACCGTGATGAAGGCCGGCGCCCGCAAAGTGCGGCGTTTGGCCGATGGGCGCGTGATCGCCGGGTTCGCCGGGGCGACGGCAGATGCTTTTGCGTTGTTTGAGCGGCTTGAAACCAAGCTTGAGCGCTTTCCGTCCCAATTGGCGCGGGCCTGCGTCGAGCTGGCGAAGGATTGGCGCACCGATCGTTATCTGCGCCGCTTAGAGGCGATGCTGATCGTTGCCGATTCCAAGGATCTGTTGGTGCTGTCCGGCTCTGGCGATGTGGTCGAACCGGATTTGCCGATCGCGGCGGTGGGCTCGGGCGGCTCGTACGCTTTGGCGGCGGCGCGCGCGCTCTATGAATACGAGGCCGACGCCGAGACGCTGGCGCGCAAGGCTATGACGATCGCCGCCGACATTTGCGTCTACACCAATCACAATCTGACGATTGAGACGCTGGATGCCCAATAAGGACGATCTGACGGCTGGGTTGCAGGATGCGGCCTCAGCCGGGCTGATCGACGCGACGCAGATTGATGGATTGGCGGCGTACCTTGCGGGCCGCGCATCGGCGGCGCAACCGGCGCCGGCGCTTGAGCCCCCCGCTGCATCGCCTGTAACTGCGCACATCCCGGGTGAAGAAGACCTTCACTTCATCCGCAATTTCCACGATGTCTTTCTGGCGACGGGCATCGTGTTGCTGAGCATTGGCGTGGCGATCGCCGTCAGCACATGGTCATTCACCTCTGGCCTCGGGCTCTATGGATTTCCGCTCGCCTTTGCGGGGGCCGCCGGCGTGATGTGGTTTCTGGCCGAAACCTTCGCGCGCCGCCGCCGTCTATTTTTGCCGTCGATCGCGATCTGCATCAGTTTCACCTTGTTTGTGACGGTCGCCGTGGTTTTCGCGTATGCGACGATGGCTTCCGGACTTCCGATGTCGTTCGATCGACTGTTCGACGATATCGGCGAAAGGATCCGGCCTTTGGGCACGGTCGCAGCTGTCGGTGCGCTTGGCGCGGCGCTCGGATTTTACGCACGCTTTCGTTTGCCGTTCTCGATGGGCTTGGCGGGCGGGATCGCGGTCTGCACGCTGCTGGCGGCGGCGGCCTGGCTCACGCCTTTCGCTTTTTCCGCGCTCTATGCGCCGCTGATTTTGCTGGGCGGGCTGGGTCTGTTTGCGGCTGGCGTGTGGTTCGATATGCGCGATCCGTCACGTGCGACGCGGCTTTCGGACAATGGCTTTTGGCTGCACATGGCGGCGGCGCCGATGATCTTGAATGGTGCGCTGATGCTGGTCGGCGGCGGCATCGCCGCGTTTCGCGGCGACCACGGCCCGAGTTTGACGTCGGCGATTGTGACCTTGGCGGTCGTTGCGGTGCTGGGGCTGACCTCGTTGTTGATCAATCGCCGTGCGCTTATTGTCTCCGCGCTGCTGACCACAGGCATCGCTGTCGGCATTTTGATGAACGCCGTCGGGATGGATGCAGGCTCGCTCGCGGCGTCTACGCTTGTGACCTTGGGCGCCGGTGTGCTGATCCTCGGCGCGTCATGGCACAATGCGCGGCGCGCGCTCCTGAAAAAGCTCCCCGTTGATGGAATCTGGACGCGGATCTTTCCGCCCGAGCCACCCGCAACCGAAACGCCGACCAACGCAGCCACAAAAAGCGAAATGACTGCATGACCGAATTTTCTCCGCGCGAAATCGTTTCCGAACTCGACCGCTACATTATCGGCCAAGCCGATGCGAAGCGCGCCGTCGCCGTGGCGCTGCGCAATCGCTGGCGCAGGCGGCAATTGAGCGAAGGCCTGCGTGAGGAGGTCACGCCGAAAAACATCCTCATGATCGGACCGACCGGCGTCGGCAAAACTGAAATCTCGCGCCGTCTCGCGAAACTGGCGCAAGCGCCGTTCCTGAAAGTCGAGGCCACCAAATTCACTGAGGTGGGCTATGTCGGCCGCGACGTCGAGCAGATCATCCGCGATCTGGTCGAGACCGCGATCGGCCTGGTGCGCGACCGGCGCCGCAAGGAAGTGCGCGCCCGCGCGGAGCTCGCGGCAGAAGAACGCTTGCTGGATGCACTCGTTGGTCAAAACGCCAGCGCCGTGACGCGCGATAGCTTCCGGCGCAAATTGCGGGCGGGCGAAATGGAGGACAAAGAAGTCGAATTGCAGCTCGCCGAATCCTCTTCGCCCTTCCAGTCGATCGAAATTCCTGGTCAGCCCGGCTCGGGCGTCGGCATGCTCAATCTCGGCGATCTGTTCGGCAAGATGGGCGGGCGCACGCGCAGCGCGCGCATGAATGTCGAAGATGCGCGTGAGCCTCTGGTGCAGGAGGAATCCGACCGCCTGCTGGATCAGGATAAAATCACCACGGAAGCCATCCACATCACGCAGGAAGACGGCATTGTGTTCCTAGACGAGATCGACAAGATCGCGGCGCGCTCCGAACGCGGCGGC
>JBEVJO010000134.1:0-6881 GCA_040510175.1 Caulobacterales bacterium | reverse complement strand
TCGAGGTGGCGCACAACCGCCTGGCGCTGGACGTGCCCGCAAAGGGCGCCGAATTCGACCTTTTGATCGAAACCCGCGACGCCCGCCACACGCAGGAGATCGTTGACGCGCTCGTGGCGGCAGGGTACCCGCCACGAAAGCTGTGATCTTTGGCTAAGCTTTTGCCGTGATCGCGTCCTAAGCGGGTGACGCGATCTGCACGGATCGGTTTTCAGGAGCCCTTGTTGGCTCTAGTGTGCCTGTAACGATTTCGCTTAGGGGGGCTTCGATGAAGCGTTTTGCATTTATTATGGCGGCGGTCGCGCTTGCCGTGAGCGGTCCAGCGTTCGCCAAAAAGGTCGAAAACGAAAAAGGCTCGACCAAAAACGCCGAAATTCCTAAATGCACCAAAAAGTTAGGGTCTTTGTCCGTGATCGACGGCGAAGGTCAGGGCTGGCTGCAATACCAATTGGGCGCGCCGTCCACCCTGATCAAAACCTTCGTGCAACGCTCGGGCTGCTTCAGCCTGGTCAATCGTGGCGCGGGCATGACCGCCTTGCAAAAGGAGCGGGAACTTGCCTCGGGCGGTCAGCTTCAAAAAGGCTCCAATATGGGCGCCGGCCAAGTGAAGGCCGCTGACTACATCATCCAGGCCGACATCGCGACCGGGAACACCGATTCCGGCGGCAGCGGCATCGGCGCCATCGGCGGCGCCATTATCGGCAACCGCTTGGGCATCGGCGGCTTTGGCATCAAGAATAAGAAGTCCGAAGCGCAGACAGTTCTGTCTTTGATGAGCGTCCGCACCTCCGAAGAGCAGGCCTATGAAGGCTTTGCCAAGGTTTCCGACCTTGGCTTTGTGGTTGGCGGTGGCTGGGGCTTTGGCGGCGCCGTTGGCGGTGGTTACGAAAACACCGATATCGGCAAGGTCGTCACTTTATCCTTCCTCGACGCGTATCGCACGCTGGTCACTGATTTGGGCGGCCTGCCGGAAAACGCGGCCGCCGCCGCGCCGAAAGAAGCTTTCAAAGTGCGCGCGTCGTCGGTGGACATGAAGCGTTCGCCGTCGGCCTCGGGCACCACGGTCCGCACCTTGGAATCCGGTCAAATGGTCTACCCGACCGGCGCCAAGGAAGGCATGTGGTGGGAAGTCACCGACGAGAACGACAATAGCGGTTGGGTTCAGAACGATAAGCTCGAACCCAAAAAGTGACGCGAACGTCCTCTTAAGCTAAGTGAGCGCGCCGGCTCGTCCGGCGCGTTTGCTTTTGGATCATCGCCATCAGGAAAGACGCTGTGAGCGCTCCCGTTCTTTACATTGGCAACAAGAACTATTCGTCCTGGTCGATGCGGCCGTGGCTGGCCTTGCATTGGGCCCGCATAGGTTTCGAAGACCACGTGATGCCGCTTCCGGGCGGCGGCTACGGAAAATCGTCTGTGCCCGAAATTCGCGACGCCTCGCCGAGCGGCCGGGTGCCTGCATTGCATGTCGACGGAGTCGTGATCTGGGATTCGCTGGCGATCTGCGAATGGGCGGCCGAGCAAAAGCCGGACTCCGGTCTCCTGCCCAAAGACGCGGCGAAGCGTGCGCTTTGCCGTTCGGTCGCGTCGGAAATGCATTCGGGATTCGCGGCGGTGCGCCGGGAATTGCCCATGAACATTCGCCGATTCAACAAGCCGCCGCTGGCGCCCTTGTCTGATGACGCCAAGAAAGACATTGCGCGTCTGGAAGAGATCTGGGGCTCGATCGCACTGAAAGCCGACGGCGTTATCGGAACGCGGACGATTGCCGATGCGTTCTTTACGCCTGTGGCGACGCGACTGCGCAGCTACGGCATCCCTTTGGAAGGGCAAGCGCAAGCCTATTGTGACGCGCTTTTGTCCGATGCGACTTATCTGGATTGGGAAAGATCGGGCAAGGCTGAGCCCTGGGTGGTGGAGGCCTATGAAAGCTATTAGACGAACCATGTTGGCCACGGCTGTTTTGAGCGCTTTTTTGCTCTCAGCGTGCCAACAGAAAGACAGTGACATTTTATCGGAAATCAAACGCCAGGAAGAGGCGGACGCAGCCACGTTGAAGGCTCAAGGAGACAAAGCAATGACAGAATCCGCCGCATTCCTGGAAAAGATGCGCAGCGAGCCGGGCGTGCAAGCGACCCCGTCGGGTCTGCTGTATAAGGCCGAGGCAAGTGGCCCGGCCGAAATGCCGACCCCGAAAATGGGGGACGATGTGCTGGTGCATTACGAAGGCACGCTCCCAGACGGGAAGGTCTTCGACTCATCCTATAAGCGCGGCGAACCGGCGCAATTCCAATTGGGCCAAGTGATCGAAGGCTGGAACGAAGGGCTCCAGCATATGCGTCCGGGCGACACCTTTATGCTCTATATCCCGAGCGATCTGGCCTACGGCAAGCGCGGCTCGCCGCCGCGCATTCCGCCGAACCAGGCGCTGGTCTTCAAGGTCGAATTGTTGGCGTTCCGTGACGCCGCCGGCAAGGTTCACCAAATCGCCAAGCAATAAACCGATATTTCATTTGCAAGCGTGCAGAAAGCGGGGCCGTATCGGTCCCGCTTTTTGGTTTTTGGGAGCTCGCCATGTCCGCCACTGGTCAATGGGTCGTCGTCATTCAAAGCCCCATGGGCGCCCAGGAAGCGACCGTGTCGCTGACGCAAAACGGCGCATCTCTGTCGGGCACGCAATCCTCGCCAACATTCGGCAATGCCGAGATCGAGAGCGCTTCGGCGGACGGCGACAGCCTGAAATGGACCGTCGAAGTGACGTCGCCCATGCCGATGACGCTTGAGCATGAAGTGACGATCAGCGGGGATTCCATGACCGGCTCCGTCAAAGCCGGCGCGTTTGGATCGTTCCCATTGACCGGTCAGCGCGCCTAAAGAGCGGGCGCACTCGACAGGCGCGCGACGGCGCGGCAGCATGGCATGATGTCACAAAGCGACGCGCACCCTTCTTTGCCGCTTGAGCGCACCATCGACTGGCTGACCAAACTGGTCGCCTTCGACACCACGTCGCGCAATTCCAATCTGCCTTTGATTGATTATGTCGAAGCCTATCTCGCCGCGCGGAACGTGCCGTCCTGGCGGGTGCCCAGCGACGATGGACAAAAGGCCAATTTGTTCGCGTTGGTCGGACCGGCGGTTGAAGGCGGGATCATTCTTTCGGGCCATACCGATGTCGTGCCGATCGACGGGCAGGACTGGGCGAGCGACCCTTGGGTATTGACGCATAGGGACGGCCTTTTGTTCGGCCGCGGTGCGTCGGACATGAAAAGCTTCATTGCGCTATGCATGGCGCATGTTGATGCGGCGCTCGCGGCGGATCTGAAAACGCCGATGATCTTCGCGTTTTCCTATGATGAGGAAGTCGGCTGTCTCGGCGCGCCGCGCATGATCGAAGCCATTGCCAAAGGCGCACCAAAACCTGCGGGCGCCATTATCGGCGAACCGACCGATATGAAGGTCGTGTCGGCGCATAAAGGCGTCGTCGTCGTTAATACGCAAATCGAAGGCCGCGAAGCGCATTCGAGCCAGATCCATCAAGGCGTCTCCGCCGTGATGATGGCCGCGAAGCTAATGAACTTCGTGATGGAGCTTGGCGAGGAGGCGCGCGCCGCCGCGCCGGACGACGCTCTCTTTGAACCATCGGGTACAACGATCACCATCAACAAGGTGCATGGCGGCACGGCGGCGAATATCTTGGCCAAGGAATGCGCCTTCACGTTCGATATTCGCGGTCCCGACGCGGAGGAGATGAATGCCTATGCTGACCGCTATCAGGCCGAAGCGCGCCGCATCGAAGCCGAGATGAAAAAGATCGCGCCGGAAGCCAGCGTCACCGTCGATCTGCGCATCACGCCGCCTTTGGAATATGAACCCGGCAATGCCGCTGAAGTGCTGGCGCGCGCGTTGACCGGCGACAATTCTCCGCGTGGAGTCGCGTACGCGGCGGAGGCAGGCCAGTTTCAAGACGCGGGTTTTGAAGCAGTGATCTGCGGGCCGGGCTCAATCCTGCAGGCGCACCAGCCGAATGAATTCGTCGCCGTCGAGCAATTAAAGCTCGGCTGTGATTTCTTTGCTGCGCTAATCGCGCGTTTGTCGAAGTAGGCGCGCTATGAATTCTACGCTGCTTGGCTACCTCGCCGTATTTTTCGGCGGCGGCATCGGCGCTTCACTGCGTCACGGCGTGAACCGTATGATGCTCGCGGCGCCGGACAAGTTTCCGCTCTCAACGCTTGTGATCAATGTTCTGGGGTGTTTGATCATGGGCGCCCTGGCGGGTTGGTTCGTCTTTCGCGGCGCGCAGACGGATCAAACCACGCGGCTGTTTTTGACCACCGGCATTCTCGGCGGCTTTACGACCTTTTCCGCGTTCTCGCTCGATGCCGCGTTGCTATGGCAGCGGCACGATTTGATGGGCTTTTTCGGCTATGTGTTGGGCACGATGGTGCTGTGCCTGGTCGCGGTCTTCGCGGGCTTGGCATTGACGCGGATGCTGCTCGCGCATTGACGAGGCTTATTTCGCGAGCGCTTCTTTCAGCACAGCCCGCGCCGCGTCGCCGATTTCGCCGTTTGCCAGTGCATAGGTAACGACGGCGCGCAGATAGCCGACTTTGTCGCCGCAATCGTAGGACTTGCCGTCATATTCCAGTGCGTGGAAGCTCTGGTCCTGCATCAGCCGCGCCATCGAATCCGTCAGCTGGATTTCGCCGCCGGCGCCTTTTTCCTGATTGGCGAGCAGTTCGAAAATTTCCGGCTGCAGGATGTAGCGTCCGGCGATGAAGAGGTTGGATGGCGCCGTGCCGGCTTTGGGCTTTTCGACCATACCCTTCATGCGGATCAGTGGGCCGTCGCGGCCGGCGGGATCGATCACGCCATAGCCGGATGGATCGTCGCAGGGTTCGACGGCGATGATGTTGCCGCCGACTTTGTCATAGGCGTCGACCATTTGTCTGAGGCAGGACGGCTGCGCCATCATCAGCATGTCTGGCAGCAGGATTGCGAACGGCTCATTGCCGATGACATCGCGCGCGCACCAGATGGCGTGGCCGAGGCCTTTGGGTTCTTGCTGGCGGATAAAGCTGGTCGTTCCCGCTTTGGGCGTCTTGGACTGCAACTGGCCGAGCAATTCCAGTTTGCCCTTTTCGCGTAAGGTGCTTTCGAGTTCATAGGCCTGATCGAAATAATCTTCGATCGCGCCCTTGTTGCGGCCAGTGATGAAAACGATGTGCTCGATTCCTGCGGCGAGGGCTTCGTCCACCACATATTGAATGGCGGGACGGTCGACGACGGTCAGCATTTCTTTCGGGATCGATTTGGTGGCCGGGAGTACCCGCGTTCCGAATCCGGCGACGGGGAGGACGGCTTTGCGAACGCGAGTCATCAATGGCTCCGGTATGCGTAATCGGTTTTGAGGATGCTCTATTCGACGGTGACGGATTTAGCGAGGTTTCTCGGCTGATCCACGTCGGTCCCCTTTTGAACGGCGACATAATAGGCCAGCAGCTGAATTGAAGCTGAATAGACAATCGGCGCCGCGATTGGATCGCAATGCGGCACTTCGATGCCGGCCCAGATGACGTCGCCGGCGGCGGCCAAGCCTTCAGCGTCAGAGATCAGCAGCACCTTGCCGCCGCGCGCCGCCACTTCCTGCAGGTTGGAGATCGTCTTTTCAAACACCGCGTCCTTCGGAGCGATGATGATGACGGGGGTTTCCTCGTCGATCAGCGCAATCGGGCCGTGCTTCAGCTCGCCCGCCGCATAGCCTTCGGCGTGAATGTAGGAAATTTCCTTGAGCTTCAGCGCCCCTTCCAAAGCCAGCGGATAGGAGGCGCCGCGCCCCAGATACAAAACGTCCCGGGCTTTCGCCAATTCCGGCGCCAGCTTTTGGATATGCTCTTCGGACGTGTGGATCGCTTCAGCCAGCAAACGCGGCACTTCCATCAGCGACCGGCACAAAGCATTTTCCTGCTCTGCGCTGATGCGCCCGCGCGCTTTGCCGATGGCGATGGTTGCTGCGGCCAAAGTGGCAAGCTGTGCGGTGAAGGCCTTGGTCGAGGCGACGCCGATTTCTGGGCCCGCCAAAGTCGGCCAGACAACATCGGCTTCGCGCGCGATTGTGGAGGTCGGCACGTTGACGACAGCGACCGTCGCGAGGCCTTGCGATTTACAATAGCGCATGGCCGCCAGGGTGTCGGCGGTCTCGCCGGATTGTGAAACGAACAGCGCCAGGCCGTTTTTTGGCATTGGCGGTTCGCGGTAGCGGAATTCAGACGCGACATCGATTTCAACGGCGACGCCGGCATACCGCTCCAGCCAATATTTCGCGACGCAGCCCGCATAATAAGCGGTGCCGCAGGCGGAAATGACGATGCGGTCCATGGTCTTGAAATCGAAACCCGGCACTTCCGGCAAAGCGGCGGTTTCGGTCAGGCCGTTGATCGCGTTGGCGATGGTGCGCGAGGTGGTTTCCGGCTGCTCCGCGATTTCTTTCAGCATGAAGTGGCGGTAGCCGCCTTTTTCGATCGCGGCGCTCGTGCCGTGCACGATTTTGATCTGGCGATTGGCTGGGCGGTTTTCGGAATCGAAGACCGAAATGGAGTCACGTGACAGAACGGCGCGATCGCCTTCTTCCAGATAAATCAGCCGTTCTGTGAAGGGCGCCAAGGCGATGGCGTCGGACCCCAGGAACGCTTCGCCGTCGCCGACGCCGACCACGAGGGGGCTCCCTTTGCGGGCGCCGATCAAAAGATTGTGCTGGCCCGCGAACAAGCAGGCGATGGCAAAGGCGCCTTCCAACCGGGTTAACGAAACCCTAACGGCTTCGTCTGGGGTCAGGCCCTGATCCAGCTGATGCGTGATCAGATGCGCGATGACTTCGGAATCTG
>JBEVJO010000133.1:0-3972 GCA_040510175.1 Caulobacterales bacterium | reverse complement strand
GCTCAACGAAGGCCAGAAAATCAGCTTTGAAAACGTCAAGGACCAGCGCACCGGCAAGGTGTCCGCAGGTCAATTGGCCGAGGTTTAAATCTCGTTCAAAGCAGAGCCGGTTGAGCGCTTCGCGTTTATCAGGTTTTGAAAATTGGAGGGACCGGACGCACGTTCGGTCCCTTTTTCGTTACTGAGAGCGCAGCCTGTCCGCCATGTCGTGAAATGGCGTATCGAGCATGTGGCGCATCTCATCTGAAACGCCCGCTTTGTCGAAGGCCTTGCGCAGGCAGGCCATCCATTGGTCGCGCTCAGCCGCGCCGATCGGATAGCCCTTGTGAACCGAGACCATGCAACCTTTATCCGGCCGCTGGGCATAAAGCGGCGGGCCTCCCAATGCTCCGATCATCCAATCGGCGAGCTTGGAGCGCATGACACTAAGATCCGCTGCGTGCATCGCCCGAATGCCGGCCGCCGCCGGATCCTGCTCCATGACATCGTAGAAGTGATCGACGATGCGGCGGATGACCACTTCCCCACCCAGGCGATGGAACGGGGTATTTTGATCTGATCGCGGGTTGGACCTGGTTTCCGGCATGTTTGAGGCTCCGATCCGGCGCAGAGCGCCGTCTCCTACCCAACCCAGTCCTTGGTAAGGCGGATTGATCGAGATCAACGCGCCTCGTCGAAAGCCCCGGTCCGCGACCTAATTTCGCACTCGCTGTAAATGCCCGTTTAGAGCCTGTTTTCGGCCCGGAAAAGCCCAGCTTCGCCTTGACGGCCCGGATACCCCCCACTAGGTTGCCGCCGCGCTCGCAAGGATACCTTTGCGGGCTCATTGATGTTGCATGTCTGACGCGCAAAAGCCTGGGAACGATCCCGTAACGCCCGAAGACGAACGCCGCCTCGCCTCCTTGCGAAAAGAGGTGTCGGCCGCCATCGAGAAGCGTGACGAACGGGAGAATCTCTCTAACAAGGCCAGCGCGGCGGGCGACCAAAAAGGCATGGGCGTCGCCCTTCGCATGGCCTCGGAATTCGCCGCCGCGATCGTGGTGGGCGCTTTTTTGGGCTACGGCGCGGATGTGACGTTCCACACGTCGCCGTGGGGATTGCTGATTTGCCTTCCTCTTGGTTTCGCGGCAGGCGTTCTGAACGTCGTTCGCGCAGCGCAGAAGATGTCGGCGGGAGCGCCTGTGGGGCAGGATTTGCCGCCGGAACGGGACGACGACTAGGCCGCAAGGTCAGAGATTTGGTGGAGCCGCGCAGCGGCTTTTGGGACTGGGGGTTTCATTGCTAGGCGTCTCTAACGACCCGATGCATCAATTCCATATCACGCGCGCCTTCGGGCTGCCGGAATGGAAGCTGGCTGGGTTCGACGTCTCTTTCACGAATGCGAGCCTGTTCATGCTCATCGCGGCTTTGCTGCCGGTGACGCTGATGACGCTGGCGATGCAGCGGCGCGCCTTGGTGCCGTCGCGCGGTCAATCCATGGCCGAACTGCTTTACGGCTTCGTGGACGGCATCACCACCAGCACCATGGGCAAGGACGGCAAGAAGTTCTTCCCGATGGTCTTCACCTTCTTCATTTTCATCCTGACCTCCAACATGGTCGGGATGTTCCCGTATTTCTTCACCCCAACCACGCAGATCATCGTGACCTTCGCCATGGCGATGATCGTGATCACGACCGTGGTGGTGATCGGCTTCTACAAAAACGGCCTGAAGTTCCTGAAATTGTTCATGCCGTCCGGCATTCCATGGCCGCTGTATTTCCTGGTCATTCCAATCGAGATCATTTCGTTTCTGTCCCGCCCGCTGACCCTTTCCTTGCGTCTGTTCGCCAACATGCTGGCCGGACACATCATGTTGAAAGTGTTCTCGGGCTTCGTGGTCATGATGTCGGCCGCCGGCGCCGTGGGCCTCCTCGGCTCGGTGCTGCCGCTGGGCTTGGCCGTCGGCCTGACTGCGCTCGAATTTTTGGTGGCGTTCCTACAGGCTTATGTGTTCGCCATCCTGACTTGCATTTACCTCAACGACGCGCTGCATCCGGGGCACTGATCCAGCGCGTTTCCATCAACAGACCCCACTATTTGAACTTTAAAGGAGAATGATCATGGACGCAGAAGGTGCAAAATATATCGGCGCTGGTTTGGCTTGCTTGGCGATGCTCGGCGCCGCCATCGGCGTTGGCAACATCTTCGGCAGCTTCCTGCAAGGCGCGATGCGTAATCCGTCCGCCGCGCAAGGCCAGTTCGGCAATCTGATCTTCGGCTTCGCTGTTACGGAAGCCTTGGGCATCTTCGGCTTGCTGATCGCCCTCTTGCTGCTCTTCGTGATCTAACGCGCTTGCGCGCATGAATGCGCGCGGCGTTCGTCCAGCCGCACAGGCGCATTTGCGCCTGCCTGCGGCTATGGCGGACTCACGATTGCAATTTGGGAATAGTGGCGATGTCGGTTTTCTTTTGGGCCTCCGAAGCCGCAAGTGCGGCAGGCGAGCACGGCGCTGAAGGCGCTGCACACGGCGCGGAAAGCGGCGGGTTTCCGCCGTTCGAAGCCGCCTTGTTCAGCCATCAGCTGTTCTGGTTCGCCATCGCATTCGGCGGCTTGTTCTATCTGATGTCCAAAAAGGTCCTGCCCAACGTGGCGCAGACCTTGGAAAAGCGGAAGAACACGATCGAAACCGATCTGGCGGGCGCTCGCGCGGCCGGCGAAGCGGCGGAAGCCGCGCGCGCCGGTCACGAAAAGCTCCTCGCCGAAGCCCGCGCCAAAGCGCGCGGCTCCATCGATGACGTACGGGCCCAGTCCGCCGCCGCCATGGCCGCCGAAACGCAGAAGTCGGAAGCCGACGTGGCGAAGACGATCGCGACGGCCGAAACCAAAATCCGCGCCATGCGGGACGAAGCGATGGCCAATGTGCGCGCCACGGCAGCCGATCTGGCGGTCGAGATCGCGCAGAAAATCGGCGGCGTGAGCGTCAGCAAGGCCGAGGCTGAAAAAGCCGTCGATGCCGGAAGGAGCGCCGCCTGATGCATTTGGACGCGACCTTCTTCGCCTTTGTGGCGCTGGCCATTTTCATCGGCATTCTGATGAAAATCGGCGTGCACAAACAAATCCTCAAATCGCTGGACGACCGCTCGAACGCGATCGCCAAGGAATTGGCCGAAGCGCAACGCTTGCGCGCCGAAGCCGAACGCCTGCTGGCCTCTTACGAATCCAAGCGCCAGGAAGCCGAACGCGAAGCCGCCGCTACGCTTGAGCAAGCCAAGAAGGACGCCGCGCAATTGGCGGCCGAGGCGAAGACCAATCTCGACGAAGCGATCAAGCGCCGCATGCGTCAGGCGCAGGAGCGGATCGCCCGCGCCGAAGAACAGACCATCGCCGAAATTCGCGGCGCCGCCACAGATGCAGCGATCAACGCTGCGGGCGCAGTGCTGCGGGATAAACTCGGCGCGGCCGAACAATCCAAGCTCGTCAGCGCCGGCATCACGGAATTGGCGAGCAAACTGCGGTAGTCTGTTTCAAGACCATTCCAACGAAAAAGCCCGGCTCGCGCCGGGTTTTTTGTGTCGCCGCGCGAACTCAAAAAGTGACAAATTCCCGCGTCGCGGGGGCATCGTTGCGTTTAGCCGAACACTCGTCCTCATTCAGAACAAGGGGACGAGATGGCTTCAGAAAACCCACTGCAGGACGCGCACACGCTGCAGATCCATGTCTCGTCGCACCTCAAGTTCTCACTGAACGAGCAACCGGGCTCCGATGACGACCTGACCCAGCTTGCGAATGTGTTTGCGCTCGAGTTTGGGCAAATACTGAAATCACGCCTGAACGCGATTTCGGTTCGCTACGCCAAGGTCCAGGGGCGACATGCGGCTTCCAGCGTCACGAACGTCGTCCTTTATTGCGTGTTCTCCAGATCAAGCACCGCGCAGAGCGCCAAGGAGTTTCTGAGCCGCCTGAATCCGATCGCGGAAACCTGGGCCGACG
>JBEVJO010000132.1:0-4779 GCA_040510175.1 Caulobacterales bacterium | reverse complement strand
TTGCGTAGCGGCGCGCTCTAAACGCTCCTGCGCCAGTGCGCGCGATTGCGCGATCTGCAAAGCCTGCATTTCGGCGAGCTGCTGCGACAGAATGCCGAGCATCTGATTGCTGGCCTGCACCGCCGAGGTCTGGCCGTCCGCTTTGGCGCTCGCGCCTAAGGCTCGATCCGTGCGGTGCTCCACCTTGGACAGCCCATCGGCGGCGCGCGCCTGTTGTTCCATCAGACGCTGAACGGATTGCCGGCTTTCGGCAACCCAGAGGTCGGACTTGGCGAGCATGTCGTTCAGGCCGAGTGCTTTATAGTCGTCCGGATAAAGCGTTTGGACCTCAGTTGCGATCGATCCCAAATTGTAGCGGATCGATTGGGCCTGTCCGAACAAGGCGCGCGCCGATTGGATTGATTGGCTGACCTCGGGCGCCAATTGCAGATCGAGGCTTTTGAGCATGCGCACCTCGTTCTCCAATTGCTTAATCTGATTGTTCACCTGTTCGAGCGCCCGGGTCGCCTGCAGAACATTTTGCGCGGTGTTGGCGGGGTCGTAGACGACCATCTCCGCCCAGGCGGACGACGGCGCGCTTAACAGCGGCGCTAAAGTGAGCGCGAGGCACAGCGCAAATTTTTGGTGTGTCTTGGTCATGGTTTCTATTCCGCGGCGATGAAGGCGGGCGGCAGGGAAATGTCGGCGTCGGACCGGAAGGTTGTCGCGTGTGACGAACCCGCTTTCTGCTCGAAATGCTCAATGGCCCGTGCTGCGGCGTCATTGCCGCGAATGCGCAACCAGGCCGCAGCGAAGCCGCTATTGCTTTCACTCAGGACCTGATCGATTCGCTGATGATCTTCGGGGCGGGATGCGCCCAGGAACGCCAGAGCCACAGGCGCCAACTCCAAATCGACGCGGCGGGCGCCCGAAGCGGTTTGCACGTAATAATCCCGCTTGGGACTGGCGCCGGCGATCAATTGGATCTGACGCGGATTAAGGCCGAGCGCGGCGTAGAAGTCCCAGGTGCGTTTCTCGCGCGCCCGTTCATTGGCCAGGAAAATACGGGTCGGGCAGGCTTCCAAAATCGTCGCGGCGATAAAGCTGGCCTCGACATCGGCCAGTTCCTGCGTGGCGAAAACGACGGCGACGTTTTTCTTGCGCAATGTCTTGAGCCAAGCCTGTACTTGGGCCGCGAACGCGCGATCGCGCAAATAACTCCACGCCTCATCTAGAATGAGCAAGGTCGGGCGGCCGTCAAAGCCGCTCTCCAGCGTCCGCACCAAAGCCGGCAGAAAGGCCCCCAAAGCCAAAGGCGCGGCCATCAGCGCGCCCATCTCAATGCCCAGCACGTCAGAGTCGAGCATGGGGTCTGCGTCGGAATCCAGCAGCACGCCATAGGGACCGGCATGCGTGTACGGCTCCAAAGCTTGCCGCAAATTGGAATCCTGCAAGAGGCCGCTCATCAAAGACAGGGTGCGCTCTTGCGGCGTCCGGGCGGCGAGGATGCCCAGAGCGCGCCAGATTTCGTCGCGGGCGGCCGGATTGATGGTAATGCCGGCGCGCTCGAAAATGTCGATCAGCCAATCGCGTGCGAAAGCCCGCTCACTATCGTTATCGACGCGCGCAAGCGGTTGCAGACAGAGGCCCGATTGCTTCTCGTCATTGAGAAGATCGAGAAAGACGCCGCTCAAGCCCAGCACCAGGGCGCGGCAGGAGCGCCCTGAATCCAGGATCACCACGCGCGCTTTGTCGTAACGCCGCCATTGCGCGGCGAGCAGGCCGAGCAGCACGGACTTGCCGGAGCCGGTCGGGCCGGCGACCAAAGTATGGCCGACGTCGCCATGATGCAGATTGAGCCGAAACGGCGTAGCGCCGTCTGTGGCCGCCACAAGAAGCGGCGGACCCTGCAGATGCGCATTGCGATCCTGTCCTGCCCAGATCGCGGACAGGGGTAAAAGGTGCGCCAGGTTCGGCGTCATCAGTATGGGACGGCGCAAATCCGCATAAGGCTGGCCGGGCAGCGAGCCCAGCCAAGCCTCCACGGCATTGATGGTTTCGACGGCGCTGACAAAGCCCAAGCCGTCCGCAGCCTGCTGGACCGCGCGCACAGCGGCGTCGAGCTTGTCCTTGTCGGCGTCCATCAGCGTGATGGTAAGCGTCACATAACCAGCGCCGCAGCCGCCGCCTTGCAGCTCCTGCAGCGCGGCATCGGAATCCGCCGCTTGATTGGCGGCGTCGTTATCCAACAGAACGGCGTCTTCGCGGAACAAAGCCTCGCGCACGAGCGTCAGCAGGCCCTTGCGTTTGGAGAACCAGCGTTTGCGCAATTTTTCAAATTCGCGCCGCGCCTCTTCCTGGCCGAGCGGCAGATAGCGCGTCACCCAGCGATAGGAAATGCTTAAGCGATCCAAACAATCCAAAAGGCCAGGCTCGGTTTCGGCGACATACGCGCGCACGCTGATGGTGCGCAAATGCTTTGCGCCCAGCATTGGCGCTGCGCCCCCCAGCAAAGCGGAATCCGCGAGCAATTCATCGAGGTGAAACGGCGTCTCCGGACGTTTGACGCCATGCGGCCGTTCAGAGATGGCGCCATGCAGGAAGCTCAGCGTCTCCTGGTCATCCAGAAAACGCGCCTCTACGAAGACAAGGTCCAACAGGTCCTTGATGGTTTCGGTTTCGGCGCAGAAGCGCTCCAGCACCGCCCGGTAATTGATTGCGGTCATGCCTTCGGGATCGAAAAACGCAGCCTCAATCTTTCCGGCGTTTTCACTCGGGGGCAGAAAAGTGAGGGTCAGGAAATAACGGCTTTCGAAGCGCGCGCCGGCGGTCTCGAAAGCTTGACGCCGTTCTTCGTCGATCAGCCAGGACAAAGCATCTGGCCAGACGCTGTCCGGATAGGCGCCGGACGGGCCGCGGCGCGCCTCGAAATGCACGCACCAGCCCGATCCTAACCGCCGCAGCGCGTTATCCAGACGTTGACTGGCGCCCATCAGTTCGGACAGCGTCGAGGAATCCAGATCCGGTCCGCGAAATTCCAAAGTCCGCTGGAAGGCGCCGTCCTTGTTGAGCACGATGCCCGGCGCCACGAGGGCGGCCCAGGGCAGCCAATCAGCAAGGCGCGCGTCTTTGCTTTTGTAGGTGCGCAAATCCATCATATCAGACGCTCATAAAATGTGGCTTGGCGAGCGCGCGTGGCCATGTGTCGAGGAACCAGGGGTCGCGCGCTGCGGCATAGGCGCCGGCTGCCTGAACAAGCGCCCAGACCGGTAAACCGATCAAAGGTTGCTGCAGGCCAAACCCGATCGCCGCGCCGATCGTCGCGTTCAAAATGGCGAAGGCGCGGGGCACGCCGCCCAGCAGAATGGGCCGCGTTAAACTCGTCCGTAAGGGAAGGCGATAGCCTTCAGGCTCTTCGATCAGCATCATCGGCTCACAGAAGCGCGCCGCCGGCAAAGCCGAAAAAGTCCAGGAAGAAGCCGACGGCTGCGAACATGATCGCGATGCCCAGTCCGACAAAGGCAAGCTTGCGCACGCCGCCGCCGCCTTCGGAAAAGATGATGGTGACGCCGGCCAGCACGATCGCGATGACGGCAGCGCCCCGCGCCACAGGGCCCGTGATCGAATCGACAATATTCTCCAGCGGCGTTTCCCAGGGCATGCCGGAGCCTGCCGCATAAGCGGGCGCAGCCGCGAAAAGCCCGAGCGCAATGAGCGCGCAGGCGGACTTATTGAATTTCATGTCTGGTCTCCTGGGGTGAGTAATGGTCTGAATGGCGCGTCCGCGCTTTCCTGGTTGCGCATCGCCTCGACGTTCAGAATGTCCTGGATGCGTCTTTGACCCCGGTCATTGGCGATGAAGACAACCAGATCGACGGCCGCCAGGACGAGGCGATCGCAGCGCGCATTGCTTGCCTCGGCGCACAAATCTTCCAGCCGCTGCAAAACTTCGCGCGCGGAATTGGCGTGCACGGTTAAGAGTCCGCCCGGATGGCCGGTATTCCAGGCCTTCAGCACGTCGAGGGCAGCGCCATCCCGGACTTCGCCGACAACAATGCGATCGGGCCGCAACCGCAAGGTCATGCGCACCAGATCCCGTAAAGTAATGAAAGGCTCGGTGCTCTTGGTCAGGAGCTGAACGCAGTCCTCGGCGCTGCATTGCAGCTCGAGCGTATCTTCCAAAAGCACGACACGGGCCTGTTCGAAACTGGGCTCCGCCAAAAGCGCGTTCAAAAACGTCGTCTTGCCGGATCCCGTGCCGCCCGCCACCACGATGTTTTTTCGCGCCGCGACTGCGCCGCGGATTTGTTCGAGTTGCGCCTCGTCGAGAATTCCATTGTTCAGATAGGACTCGAGTCCGAAGATTTTCGCAGGCCGTTTGCGGATGGCCAGAACCGGCGCCTGGACCAATGGCGGCAGCATCGCCTGTACGCGTGCGCCGGAACCGGGCAGCGTCGTCGACAATTGCGGATTGTCGGCGCTGACGCTTTGATTTGCCGCCGTCGCCAGAATGCGAATTGCGGTTTCGCGCTCTTCGGACGTGAGGTGTGAACTGGACCGCTCCAAGCCTGACCCATGCCTGTCGAGCCACATGATCCCGTCCGCATTGATCAAGATTTCCGTGACCAGCGGATCGGCCAGCGCAGCGCCGATCTTGGCCCCCAAAGCGCTCTGCAGCGTCGCCAAGCGGCGCGCCATGACGATGTCGATGCCCGCGCTGGGGCTCGGCGGCATTTGCGCAAGTGCGTTTGACGGGGGACTGGCGGTGGTCATGACGGCCGCCTCGATGAATTGGCTCGA
>JBEVJO010000131.1:0-8404 GCA_040510175.1 Caulobacterales bacterium | reverse complement strand
TACCGCCCACGAAACAAAAAGCGGGAGGGCAAAATGATCCAAAGAAGAGACGATCCGTTATTCCGGAAGTCCATCGTCATCTGTGCGTGGTCCGGATTTGCCGCCATTATTTTGTTCATCATCGGCGGCGTTCTTCTTGGCGGTATGCTTCCGCCACTGTTCCGCGCCTATGACGCGCCGTCGGAATTCGTCCGCAAGGTTTCTGAACATCTTTTTGAGATCCGGGTCGGGTCGATTTTTCTGATGTGCTCTTTCGCTTTATTTGGTCCTTTCGGTGCAGGCATCGCGGCGTTGACGCGTCGCGCGGAAACGATGCCGGTGTTTTCTTTTATTCAACTCGTTTTCACCGCTTGCGGCACGATGATCGCCTTACTCGTGGCGTTCGCCTGGGCCCTTATGGCGTTTCGGCCTGACGAATATCACCCAGCGATGGTTCAGTTCCTCGGCGACTTCGCCTATTTCCTCGCCGTTTTTTCCGTGCCGTGTTTTGGCGGTTGGTGCGTCGTCATCGCCGTTCCCATCCTGCTCGCGGCAAAAGGCAAGGAACCGTTTCCGCGCTGGGTCGCCTATCTCAATCTTTGGGCGGCAGTTCTCTTCGTTCCCGGGCAGATGGTGCTTTTTTTCAAGCACGGGCCATTTTCCTGGCATGGAATCCTAGCTCTGTGGCTGCCGTTCGTGGCGTTCTTCCTGTGGATTCTGATCATGTCTTTCGCGATGCTTCAGGCTGTGAAGCTGGCGGCTCAATCAGCGCCGCAACCGCTCCCGGCGTAAAGCGCGCGGCGGGCAAGTTTATCAACTTTCTCGCTTCTTCTCGATCGCCAGATCGCGCGCGCGCGTGATGGCCGCGTCGCCGAATCTGGCGCGGGCCTGGTCGGCGGCGCGTTCGGCCGCCGCTTTCTTCGGGCGGCTGGTGTCGACCAGATCGCCCGCATCCGCTTCTGATGCGGGGAGGAGATCGGCGAAGCCGATACCAATAAGCCGGTAGCGCTTGCCTGTCGCTTCAGCGCGCAGGAGCGCCAAGGCGCCTTCAAACAGAACGGTTTGCATTTGCGTGGGCGAGGGCAAGATGCGCCGCCGGGTGATCGTTCTGAATTGCGTGTCTTTCAGTTTCAAAACGACGCCTGCGCCGCACACGCCCGCTTCCTTGGCGCGTTCCGCGGCCCGGCCGGCGAGGGTCCACAAGTGATCCTCCAGCACTTTCAGATCGGCGGTGTCTTCGCGGAACGTGGTTTCTGCGGAGACCGACTTTCGTTCGCCATCCGGATCGACGGTGCGGGAGCCTTCACCGTGCGCGCGCGCCCACAAGGTTTGTCCGTAATCGCCGAAACGTTGCAGCACCTTCTTGTGTCCGGCGCGCGTGATGTCGCCAATGGTGCGGATTCCCTCATTGGCCAGTGAGTTTGCCATGGCCGGGCCGACCCCCGGCAAATAGCGCACGGGCTTGTCGGCCAGAAATGTGATGGCTTCTTTCTCGCCGAGGACGGCGAAACCGCGCGGCTTGTCGAGTTCGGAGGCGAGCTTCGCCATGAACTTGCAATAAGAAAGACCGACGGAAATCGTCAGCGACAATTCCTTCTCGATCCGATTTTGCAGGCCCGCCAATACGGCTGCCGGCGGCGCTTTGTGCATCAATTCTGTGCCGGAAAGATCTAGGTAGGCCTCGTCGATGGACGCCGCTTCGACCAAGGGCGTCAGGTCCCGCATCATCTCACGAATGGCGCGCCCGGCTTCGCTATATTTGGCGAAGTTCGGTTTCACCACCACGGCGTCCGGGCAAAGCTTCAACGCTTTGAACATCGGCATGGCGGACCGGACGCCGGACAGGCGCGCGATGTAGCAGCAGGTCGACACCACGCCGCGCTTGCCGCCACCGACGATGACCGGTTTGTCCATCAGGCTGGGGTCGTCGCGCTTCTCGATAGCGGCAAAGAAAGCGTCGCAGTCGACATGGGCGAGGCGGAGCGTTGCAAGTTCGGCATGACTGATGATGCGGCGGCCGCCGCAGGATGGGCAGCGCTCTGGCGCTGTTGCAGAGGTGCGCAGGCAATCCCGGCAGAGTGAGGTAAGCGGAGCGTTCACTCGTCTGGCCACAGCCAGGCAGCGCCGCGCACCCCGGAAGAATCGCCGTGCTGGTTTTTGACGATGCGCGGTTTGTAACAATCGGAGAAGGCGTGAATGGGCAGCTTTTGGTTCGCGAGCGGATAGATGGCTTCGACATTGGAAAGGCCGCCCCCCAGCACGATGACTTCAGGGTCGAAGATATCGGCCACTACCGCCAGAGCACGCGCCAGACGGTCAGTCAGACGCTCCAGGGCCTTATTGGCGAGGGCTTCGCCCGCCATTGCCCGCGCTGCGATCTCGCGGCCGTCCAGGTCTTCACCGGAGAGCCTCTTATAGTCGGTTTCAAAGCCGGTTCCGGAGAGCCAAAGCTCTAGGCAGCCCTTGCGGCCGCAAAAACAGGTCGCGCCCGGATACTCCTCGGGCGTCTGCCAGGGGAGGGGCGTGTGACCCCATTCGCCGGCGATCAGGTTCGCGCCCTCGATCAGCTTGCCGTCGATCACCACGCCGCCGCCGCAGCCGGTGCCCATAATGACGCCGAAGACGCTGCGCGCGCCTGCGCCTGCGCCGCTGAGGGCTTCGGACAGGGTGAAGCAATTGGCGTCATTGGCGAGCCGGACGGGACCGCCAATGGCCGCCTCCAGGTCTCGTTTGAGCGGCTTGCCGTTCAGGTATTGAGTGTTGGAATTGCGCACCAAACCGGTCGCAGGTGATTCGCTTCCGGGCATTCCGATCCCGATTTGGAGCTTTGCGCCGGACTGATTCGCTGCCGCGCGCGCCAATTCCGCGACAGATTTAACCAAGGACGAATAATCGGCGGGTGTGGATATCCGGTGACGGAAATGAATTTTCCCTTCAGAATCCACGGCTGCCGCTTCGATCTTCGTGCCGCCAAGGTCTAAGCCGATTTTCATGTCGCTGTGTTTCGTTGTCGAAAGGCTTGATTAAGGATCGCACTCCTAGATAGGAGCCATGAAGCGCGCGGAGTTCCTTCAACCTACCGAGGCCATGATGGCGACGACAAGCGGTGGCCGGAAGAAGGTCCTGATTGTGGAAGACAACGAGCTTAATATGAAGCTCTTCCACGATCTGTTGACTGCTTTCGGTTACCAGACGGTTCAAACTCGGGACGGCAGGAAGGCTCTTGAGCTGGCGCGGGCTGAAATGCCCGACCTTATCCTTATGGATATCCAGCTTCCGGAAATATCCGGGCTCGACGTGACGCAACTGCTGAAGAATGACCCGGATCTCGCGGGCATCCCAGTGGTCGCCGTCACCGCCTTTGCTATGAAGGGCGACGAGCAACGCATTCGCGAAGGTGGTTGTGAGGCCTATCTCTCAAAACCAATTTCGGTGGCTTCATTCGTTGCAACGGTCAAACGCTTCCTCGGATAGGGAGCGCCATGACAGCACGCATCCTCATTGTTGACGACTACGAGCCGAACCTGAAGCTGCTCGAGGCGCGCCTCTCTTACGAATATTTCCAGGTTTACAAGGCGCGCGACGGCCGCTCGGCGATTGAATGCGCGGTGGCGCTTGATCCAGATGTCATCTTGCTCGACGTCATGATGCCCGGTCTGGACGGCTATCAGACCTGCGAAATCCTGAAGGCCAATCCCAAGACCAGCCATATCCCTGTGGTGATGGTGACGGCGCTGGATGGCCAAGAAGATCGCGTGCGCGGCCTGGAGGCCGGCGCTGACGACTTTCTAACGAAACCAATCGACGAACTGCCGTTGCTGGCGCGGGTGCGCAGTTTGGCGCGGCTGAAGGGCGCGATTGACGATCTGCGGTCTCGCGAGGCGTCGAGCCGCCGTCTCGGATTGATCGAGGACAGAGAGCGCAGCTTCAGCCCGACGGGCGGGCGCATTCTTGTGCTTGAGGATAATGCCGAGCAGGCCGAGCGGCTTTCTTCGATTTTGAGCGACGAACAGCACGTGTCGCTCTGGCGCTCGAATATGGATCTGACCGGCGCGTTCAATAGCGGCATTGATTTGTTGGTTGTTTCGCTGCTGTCGCCGCAATTCGACGGTCTGCGCATCATTTCCAGCGTGCGCGCCAATGCAGCGCTGCGGTCCTTGCCCGTGTTGGCCTTGACCAATCCGGAAGATCGCGCGCGCTCGCTGCAGGCGATCAATCTGGGCGCAAGCGACATCATCGCCGCGCCCGCGGAATCGCAAGAATTGCGCGCCCGTGTGCGCTCTCAAGTGCGCCGCAAACGCTATCTCGACGCGATGAAGCAGGCCCTGGACCAAGGACTTGAACTGGCGGTCATCGACCAGCTCACGGGCTTATATAATCGCCGCTACATGATGAGCCAGTTGCGTCCGTTGTTCGCGCGGGCGTCCGCCGGCGCAGAAGACCTGTCGGCTCTGCTGATCGATCTGGACCACTTCAAACAAGTCAATGACACTTACGGGCACGATGTCGGCGACGATGCTTTGCGTGAAATCGCCAAGCGCATCACCGCGTGTTTCCGTCCGTTGGATATCGTGTGCCGCTTCGGCGGCGAGGAATTCTTCGTGGTTATGCCGGGCACCAAGCGCGCGGACGCGGCGGCCATTGCCGAGCGTCTGCGGCGGCATGTGGCGCTGACGCCGGTTCGCATACGGGAGGGCCTGGATGCTCTCAATCTCACACTGTCCATCGGCGTGGCGTCCGTGGCGGGCCATGGCGATAGCGTCGAAGCGCTGATCAAGCGGGCCGACGAGGCGGTTTACGCGGCTAAATCCGCCGGCCGAAACCGCGTGATCGATCAGAAGGAAGCGCTCGCGGCTTAAGCCTCAGCACCACGACCAAACAAAAACGCCCCGGATCGTCTCCGGGGCGTTTTTGTTTGGTCAGAACGCCGCTGACGCGACCGCGTTCAACCTACTTAATTTTGCCTTCGACGAATTCGACATGCTTGCGCACGACCGGATCGTATTTTTTCAGCTTGAGCTTCTCGGTCTTGGTCCGCGGGTTCTTCTTGGTCACGTAGAAGAAACCGGTGTCTGCCGTTGAATTCAAACGGATTTTTACAGTGGTTGGCTTAGCCATAGCAGTCTCGATGGTCGCGCCCCGCGAAGGGCGAATGATTTGAAGCGCGGGATATGGTCGAGACCGCGCCAGATGTCAAATGTTAGGGGTCTGGACGGACCGCTTGCGCTGGACAATCTGCGACCATCGCCCCACATGCGGCGAGCCCCCCTTAAGCGCTCTAAAGAGACGTCGCCAATATGCCGCCGGTTTTATCCATTCGTGACGTTTCGAAGACCTACAAAGGCGGCTTTCAAGCCCTGAAGTCCGTTAGCCTCGACATTCAAAAGGGCGAAATCTTCGCGCTGCTGGGCCCCAACGGCGCCGGCAAGACCACTTTGATCTCCGCGATCTGCGGCATCGTCGAGCCTAGCACGGGAACCATCACGGCCGCTGGGCTCGATACGCGCAAGCACTATCGCACGGTGCGCGCCATGATCGGCCTGGTGCCGCAGGAACTCACCACGGACGCCTTCGAGACGGTTTGGGACATCACTTGTTTTTCGCGCGGGCTGTTTGGACATGCAGCCAATCCGCAGCGAATCGAGGAGATACTGAAGGACCTTTCGCTCTGGGATAAACGCGATGCGAAAATCCTGACATTATCAGGCGGCATGAAACGCCGGGTAATGATCGCCAAGGCGCTGGCGCACGAGCCCGAGATTTTGTTTCTCGACGAGCCGACTGCCGGGGTCGATGTCGAATTGCGCCGCGATATGTGGGCGCTGGTGCGCAAGATGCGCGATCGCGGCGCCACCATCATCCTCACCACGCATTATATCGACGAGGCCGAGGAAATGGCCGATCGTATCGGCGTTGTTCTGAAGGGTGAGCTGATCTTGGTCGAAGACAAGGCCAAGCTTATCAAAAAGCTTGGGCAAAAGCGTTTGAAGCTGCAATTGCAAAATTCGCTCGCCGCCGTTCCTGACGCTCTTTCCGGATGGCCGTTGACGCTGAAATCGGGCGGGCGCGAGCTTGAATACGTCTTCGATGTGCACGCTGAAAACGGCGGCGCACGGGACTTGCTGGCGAAACTGGATTCCCTCGGAATCGTCTTTACTGATCTTTCAACAGAGACGTCGTCGCTCGAAGACATCTTCGTCGATCTCGTCGAGAGCAGAGCTTGACCGTCATGCACGATGCGCAACACGCCGGCACGCCGCCGCAGGAGGCTGAGACCTCCGCAGTGCATTTCAATGTCGGCGCTTTCAACGGGTACGGCGTCTGGGCGCTGTACAAGATGCAGATGGCGCGGTTCTTTCGGACGCTGGGCGAGGGGCTGGCGACGCCCGTCCTTACAACCTCACTCTATTTCGTGGTGTTTGGCGGCGCATTGGGTTCACGCATCGCTGAAGTCGAGGGCATTCCCTACGGCACGTTCATCGTGCCGGGATTGATTATGCTGTCCGTCTTTACCCAGAGTATTTTCAATGCATCCTTCGGCATTTACTTTCCGAAGTTCACCGGCACGATTTATGAAATTCTGTCCGCGCCGATGTCTTATGTTGAGATCGTTTTGGCGTATGTCGGGGCGGCGGCCACGAAATCCGTTATTACTGGCACTGTAATATTGGCGACGGCGTTCTGCTTTGTGCCTCTGCATATTGAGCATCCATTATGGATGCTGGCGTTTTTGCTCTTGATCTCTTTCGCCTTTTCTTTGTTCGGTTTCATTATCGGTATTTGGGCGCAAAGCTTCGAACAACTCAATTTCGTACCGATGCTGATCGTGACGCCGATGACATTTTTGGGCGGCGCCTTTTATACCGTCGATATGCTGCCCCAAGCGTGGAGGCCAGTCGCTTTGGCCAACCCCGTCGTCTATTTGATCTCAGGGTATCGCTGGAGCTTTTTCAGCATCGGCGATGTGCCTGTCGCCTGGAGCCTGGCCGCTGTTGTTGCATTCAGCGCGGTTTGCCTCGCTATCACCGCCTGGATATTCAAGACGGGATATCGCTTAAAAGCCTGATCTAAGCGCTTCGCCGAATGGGCTGGCATAGCTTCTCCCATGGTGCAAACATACAAGCGCTAAGAGACGAGGGAGAAGTGAGATGCAGCATGGGCTTTCTGAAGAGCATCAAGCAATCCGGGATGGCGTCAAAAAGATCGTCGATCAGTTCGACGACGCTTATTGGACCAAGCGCGACGAGGAACAGAGCTTTCCGTTCGAATTCCATCGCGCGATGGCTGACGGCGGCTGGCTCGGCATCACCATGCCGCCGGAACTGGGCGGGGCAGGCTTGGGCGTTACCGAGGCCGCCATCATGATGCACACGGTCACGTCTGGCTGCGGCGGTTATTCCGCGGCCAGCACGCTGCACCTCAATCTGTTTGGACCGCACGCCGTGGTCGTATTCGGTACGGACGAACAGAAAAAGCGGATGCTGCCCGGACTGATCAAGGGAACCGACCAAGCCTGCTTCGGCGTGACGGAACCCGATGCGGGGCTGGACACGACCAGCATCTCGACCTTCGCCAAGAAGGTTCCGGGCGGCTATCGCGTGACGGGCCGAAAGATCTGGACCTCGACGGCGCAGGTGGCGAACAAGATTCTGCTGCTGACACGCACCACGCCGAAGGATCAGTGCAAAAAGCCGACCGACGGCATCACCTTATTTTATACCGATCTCGACAAGACGAAGATCGAGGTCCGCAAAATTCCGAAAATGGGCCGTAATGCGGTCGATTCCAATGCGACCTTTATCGACGATTATTTTATCCCCGAAGAGGACCGCATCGGCGAAGAGGGCAAGGGCTTTCGCTGCATCCTGCACAGCCTCAATCCCGAGCGCATTTTGGTTGCTGTGGAATCCATCGGCTTCGGTCAGGCGGCGCTGCGGCGCGCGGCGACATACGCGCAGGAGCGGGTCGTCTTCGGGCGGCCGATCGGCAAGAACCAGGGCATTGCCCATCCGCTGGCCGAGAGTTGGATCGAGCTTGAATCAGCCTATTGGATGGCGATGCGCGCGGCCTATCTTTATGACGCCGACCTGCCGTGCGGCGCTGAAGCCAACGCCGCTAAATTCGCAGGTGGCAAAGCGTGTTTCAACGCCTGCACACGCGCGGTGCTGACGCATGGGGGTATGGGCTACGCAAAGGAATATCAAGTCGAGCGCTTCTGGCGTGATTCCATCCTGCCGGTGATCACGCCTGTGAGCCCAGAAATGATCCTGAACTTCATCGCCGAAAAAGTGCTGGAGCTGCCGAAGTCTTATTGACGTCAGCGTTCGGGTAGGGGGATGAACTCGGAATTGTCGAGATCGGGCAGTTTCATCCGGCCGGCGCGCCAATCGGCTTTGGCTTGCTCTAGCCGTTCCTTGGAGGACGA
>JBEVJO010000130.1:0-3454 GCA_040510175.1 Caulobacterales bacterium | reverse complement strand
AGGGCGTCAGCTTCGACATAGCGCCGGGCGAGACATTGGCGATCGTCGGCGAATCCGGGTCGGGCAAGAGCCAAACTTTTCTCGCGATTATGGGGTTGCTGGCAGGCAATGGCCGCGTGGCGGGCTCGGCGCGTTTTGACGGCGAGGAATTGCTGGGGAAGAGCGAGCAGGCGTTACTGTCCCTGCGCGGGCGCAAGATCGGCATGATCTTTCAAGATCCGCTGACCTCGCTCACGCCGCACATGCGCGTCGGCGCCCAATTGGGCGAGGCTCTAAGTTTGCACACGCCCATGGATGAAGCCGCGACGCGCGCGGCCTGTCTGGGGGCCCTTAAAAAAGTTGGACTGCCGGAAGCCGAGCGGCGGTTGGATCAATATCCGCATGAGCTGTCGGGCGGCATGCGTCAGCGCGTAATGATCGCCATGTCGATGCTGGCGAAGCCTGCATTGCTGATAGCCGATGAACCGACCACTGCGCTTGATGTAACGGTGCAGGCGCAGATTCTGGATTTGATGAACGACCTGAAAAGCGAATCCGGCGCTGCGATGGCGCTGATCACGCATGACATGGGCGTGGTGGCGCGCATGGCGGATCGCATCCTTGTCATGCAGCGCGGCAAAATCATTGAAAGCGGAACTGCCACCGCAATTTTCGATGCGCCCAAGCATCCGCATACGCAGGTGCTGATCGAAAGCGCGTTGCGTCTCGACCGCCCGCGCCGTTCTGCGGCGCGCGCCGACGAGGCCAATGCCGACACAGTGATTTCCGCCAAGGATTTGCAGGTTTGGTTTCCCATCAAAGTGTCCGAAGGCCTGTTTCCCAAGATCGCGCAATTGCGCGCGGTGGATGGGGTCGATTTGGATTTGCGGCGCGGCGAGACCTTGGGCGTCGTTGGTGAGTCGGGCTGCGGCAAGTCGACTTTGGCGCGGGCTGCTCTGGCGCTGGTCGCCAAGACCGGCGGCTCGGTTGCCTGGCTGGGGCGCGACATCGGGGCGCTGGAGCAGGATACGCTGCGCAAGGCGCGCCGTGATTTTCAGATTGTTTTTCAGGACCCGCTCGCCAGCCTCGATCCGCGGCGTACGATCGGTCAGTCCATCGCTGAACCTTTGACCATCCATGAACCGACTCTCGACCCAAAAGGCCGGGCCGCGCGCGTCGAGGAAGCCATGCAATCGGCGGGACTCGATCCGGCTTTGCGCAATCGCTATCCGCACGAACTGTCCGGCGGCCAGAACCAGCGGGTCGGCATTGCACGCGCCACGATCCTCAAGCCGCAATTGGTTGTCTGCGACGAAGCGGTGTCGGCGTTGGACGCCTCGGTGCGCGCACAGATACTGACGTTGCTGGAAGAGCTGCAGGCGAAGCTGCAGATGTCCATGCTGTTTATCAGCCATGATCTGGCGGTGGTCCGCGAGATCGCCGACCGGGTGATGGTGCTCTATTTGGGCCGCGTCATGGAGCTGGCGAGCGCGGATGCATTGTTCTCATCGCCCAAGCACCCGTACACGCGGGCTTTGCTGGAGGCGGCTTTGATCCCGGATCCGCGCATCGAAAAGGCGCGCCCGCGCCGCCCGGCTATGGCCGAACCCGCGTCGCCGCTCGATCCGGGCGCGCATCTGCGGTTTTTGTCGTCAGGCGCGCCTGCAGAAGGCGATGGCGGCATCGTCCGGCCGCGCCTCTTGCAAGCGGCGCCGGGCCATTGGGTCGCTGAGCACGATCCGATTAAGGTCGCTTGATTGTCGCGGCGCCCGGCGCTTGCCGTAAGGGGGCGATACCTGCTTAATCCGCCGCCGATGAAAATCCAACCAGAACAATCAAGGCGGCCCATGAAGCCGGGGGGACGAAAAGCGTCAATGTTTGTACGGCTTGCACGCGCGGCGGTGCTGGGTTTGGCGCTTGGCGCGTCGGGCTGCGCCACGGTTTCTCAGAATTTATATGCGACGTCCGCCGTCGAGGAGGCTGCTTGGCCTTATGCGACGCCGACGCTGCACCCCGAAAAAGAGGTCGTCTGGGGCGTCCTGCCGAACGGACTGCGCTACGCCATTTTGCCCAACAAGACGCCGAAGCGGAGCGTTTCGCTGCGGCTTCACATCGCTGCCGGGTCTCTCGACGAGACCGATGATCAGCAAGGTTTGGCGCACTTCCTTGAGCATATGGCGTTCAACGGCTCGAAGAATGTTCCTGAAGGCGACATGGTCAAAATCTTGGAGCGCTTCGGCCTGGCCTTCGGGCCGGACACCAACGCGTTCACCAGCTTTGATCAGACCGTATATCAGCTCGATCTGCCGTCGAATGGTGATGCGATCGTCGATCAGGGCCTGTCGCTGCTGAACGAAACGGCGCGCAATCTAACGCTGGCGCCGGACTCGATCGACCGCGAACGCGGCGTGATCAAATCGGAGCTGCGCTTGCGCGATACGCCCGCTTACCGCGCCTATGTCGCGGGCGCCAAATTCGTGATGCCTGACGCGCGTCTGACGCAGCGTCTGCCGATCGGTCAGAAACAAATCATTGAAGGCGCGCCGCGCAGTGCGTTCGAGGAGTTGTACAAGCGCGCTTACCGGCCCGACCGCGCGTTGCTCGTGGTGACTGGCGATATCGATGCGGCCAAGATCGCGGAGAAGGTCAATGGACGCTTCTCGGATTGGACCAAAGACGGCAAAGCGGATGAGACGCCGAAGGCCGGCCCGATAAAAGCGGGCGAACTCGATGCCGGCTATTTCTTCGACCCCGAAGTAAAGACCAGCATCGCTTTCAGTTTCATCAAGCCGCCGACCGACCCGAAGGATTCGTTGGCGGAGCGCAAAACATCGATGATGCGCGATTTGGCAAATGCGGTGTTCTCCCGCAGGTTGCGGGCGCTGGCGCGGCATGCGGACGCCAAAATTCTCGGCGGCGCGGGCTATTTCGACGACTCCTATCACGCCGCCGATATGTCGGTGCTGATGCTGAGCGCCGAGCCGAAAAACTGGCGCGAAGCGCTGACGGTCGGCGAGCAGGAACTGCGCCGGGCCGTGACCTACGGTTTCAGCAAAGCGGAGGTTGACGAGCAGCTCTCCGAAATGCGCGCTAGCTATCGCAACGCCGCCGAATATGCGCCGACGCGCAAGACTGCGGACCTGGCCGATGCGCTGGTCGCCGCCGCGCACGACAAGTCGGTCTTCACGCATCCGGATGATGATTTGGCGCTCTTTGAATCATTCGCTCGGGGCGTCAGCGCAAAAACCTTAAGTCAGGCGTTCCGCGCTGACTGGAGCGGCGCCGAGCCAAGGATCTTTCTGGTCAGCAGCGCCAAAATCGACAACGCGCGCGAGTCGATCCTGGCGGCATACAAACAAAGCCGGGCGCAAGCGGTGGCCAAGCCTAAGAGAACCTCGTCCGACGCGTTCGCCTACACGAAGTTCGGCGCGCCCGGTGTGGTGGCGGAGCAAAAAGAAGTCGCAGACCTCGCGTC
>JBEVJO010000129.1:0-19270 GCA_040510175.1 Caulobacterales bacterium | reverse complement strand
TCGACCGCGTGCAGATCATCAAGGTCTGGGTCGAAAACGGCAAACAGAAAGAAAAAATCTTCGACGTCGCTTTTGAGGAAGGACGTAAGCGCAATTCCAAAACTGGCAAGCTTGTCGCAGTTGGCGACACCGTCAATCTGAAGACAGCAAAATACACGAACTCGATCGGCTCGACCGAATTATCGACGGTCTGGCGCGATCCGGAATTCGACGCCTCGAAGCCGGCGGCCTATTACGCTCGCGTGCTGGAAATTCCCACGCCACGTTGGACGACACTGCTCGCGGTCCAAAATAAGTTGCCTCTGACCAAAGGGAAGCCAGCAACGATCCAGGAACGGGCATTTTCGTCGCCGATTTGGTATTCGCCCGCGAGTTAGCGGTGTGGCCGGCGTCAATGCGCCCAACGGCGGTCTTGAATCGTCTAGGGTGCGCTGCTGGCGAACTTCAGAGGTGCGCTTAACTCAGAAGGCCGATGCGCGCGCGCCGAAAAAGCCGGAATATCGGAGAGGATTTTCGCATTGGCGTTGCCGCTGGCGGGATTGGAAAAGGGAGCGGCGGCCTTTGTGATATCCACGCCTTCCAGATGCGGCGCGAACATCTCCATAAACTTGTAGGCATAGCCGCGTAACAGCACGCGGCGCTGCAGCGCGATTTTGGTGATGTTCGGCGCGAATAATTGGTGCGAGAATGGCAACGTGATTAATTGTCCGCATTGGTCCGTGGTCATCGCCATCTCGGCAATGATGCCGACGCCGATACCCAACTCGACATAGGTTTTGATCACGTCCGCATCCATCGCGGTGAGGCGGATATCGGGTTGCAGGCCTTGGGCCGCAAACACGGCGTCAATCTGCGCGCGGCCGCTGAATTCCGGATTGTAGGTGATGATGGAATGCTGGGCGATATCTTCCAACGTTGGACGCGCAATTTTCGCCAGCGGATGATCTCCGCGCACGACCGCTACATGGTTCCAGGAAAAGCAGGGATAAGTGACGAGGTCCGGATAGGCGTCCAACGCTTCGGTCGCGATGGCGATGTCCGCTGCGCCGGACAGGACCGCCTGCGCTGCGTAAGTTGGCGTACCTTGGCGCAGCTCCAATTGCACGTCGGGATATTCTTCTGCGAATCGCTGCGCGATTCTGGGTAGTGTGTAACGAGCCTGGTTATGCGTGGTGGCGATCACCAACCGGCCGCGATCCTCGTCCGTGAATTGTTCAGCATAACGCTTCAGGTTTTCAGCTTCGAGCAGGACGCGTGCGATCATCGTGACTGCGCCTTCACCGGCCTTGGTGAGACCGATCAGCCGCTTGCCTTTGCGCACGAAAATTTCGATGCCGAGTTCCAGCTCCAATTCGCGGATCTGCTTGGACACGCCGGATTGCGACGTAAACAGCGCATTCGCCGCCGCAGTGAGGTTCAAATCGTGGCGAATCGCTTCGCGGACAAATTTCAATTGTTGAAAATTCATGCCTGGTCGCCGGTGTTCTCGATTTCATTGCGGAGCCAAGCTGCGAAAAGCGCGGCGGCAGGCTCAAGCACGCGCCCTTCAGGCCACACAAGCCAATAGGCGGACGACAGCGGCGTTCCCTCACTGAAGAGTGGTCTGACGCGCCCCGCCAACAAGTCCTCGGCCGCGATGACGCGCTTGGCCAAAGCGATTCCCTTGCCGGCAAGCGCCGCCTCCAGGACGAGGCTGGATTGATTATAGCGCGATCCGCTTTGCGCTTCCGGACTTTCCACGCCGCGTGCGCGCAGCCACATGAACCAGTCCGGACACGATGGATCGTTGTCGGGGCTGGCATCATGCAGAAGCGGCGCATTCAAAACATCTTTCGGATGTTCGAAGGGACCGAAGCGCTTAATCAGATCGGGCGAGGCGACGGGAAACACACTTTCACCCTTCAGCCTTTCGGCGACCAAGCCGTGATAATTCCCCGCGCCGTACCGGATCGCCAGATCCACGTCTGACTTGCCGAAATCGACGCAGGCATTGTCGGCGGAGACGTAGACCTCGACGTCCGGGTGCGCGTCGCGGAACCGGTTCAGACGCGGCAGCAGCCATTTGGACGCAAAAGACGGCGCGATGGAAACCGCGACGGACAAGCCGCGGCGCTCCGGCTCTTTCAGAATGCGGGCGCCGGCCTGAATGCGCGAAAAGCCCTCGCGCAGGCTCAGTAGCGCGGCGCCGGCGCGCGGCGTCAGTTCAATGCGGCGGCCAACGCGCCTGAATAGCGCCGAACCCACCCATTTTTCGACGATGCGAATATGATGCGTAACCGCGCTCGGCGTGATCGATAGTTCCTTGGCGGCGCGGGCGAAGCTCTTGTGCCGTGCGCTGGCTTCAAACGCGCGCAGCGATTGCAATGGCGGAAACCCGTCCGCAGCGTCTGCGGGATCGCTAAGGGCCGCGACGGATTTATGCTTGGAAGAAGGTTCAGTCTGGTGCGCCATGCTCATCCCAGGTCCCCAATGCGGACACACGCACGCAAGGAACACGATAGAGCGCGCTGGGAACGCAGGCGGAGATCCGCCCGCGCACCGGCTCAATCTCTTTCCGGCCGGCGCCGCCGGAAAGAAAAACCCATATCGAGGCGTGGCATTGGAACCTTGCCACGAGGGCGGCTCAAAAAAATTCTCTAATCTCGATAGAATTTGTCGAGTAAAGGCGGCGCGCTCTTTGTCGCGCACGGTTGGCTTATAGCGCTTGCAAAAAATTCAGGTCGGGCGCTGGAATTTGACGTCCAAGCGCAGCGCTCCCATGGTAAAATATTGTATTAATTCATTTTTATTTCAAAAAACTAAGACTCCCATGTAATGGCGATCCTCCGATGATGGCGTCTTCGGGCTAAAAGGACGACTGACCGCGCAAGCGGACCTTAATGCGCACGCGCCGAATTTGCCGCGATATCATGCGTCCGGCTTGTGTAGTTGATCATCGAGCGAGCAAAAATTGTGCGCCGCAGCGTTTGTGCGGCGTTTCCGGCAATTCGCCCTTGAGCAGCGCAGGAACACCTGTGCACCGTGACCTTGCGACGAAAGCAACGGCGTTTTCGCTTCGTACCCCAAACAAAAATTTGACCGCCAACAGGGCGGCGAGACCGGGCAATGGCGTCCGCATCGGAGGAAATCCGCGCGAGCATTTGTCTTGTTTTGATTTGCGGCGAAAGCCGCAGGGGGATGCCGTTTATGAAGCCGTTGCTATTTAATTCCGCGCTAGCCGCCACGCTGGCCTTCTTCTTTCCACTGAGCATTGCGCACGCCCAGGAAGCCGCGCCCACAATTACCGACGCGATCATGGCCGGAAAGCCGATTTTCGAAGTGCGGGGGCGCTTTGAGGGTGTCGATCAAACTGGAATCGCCAATAAAGGCGAGTCGGCGACCTTGCGCACCCGTTTGGGCTGGGAAACCGCCGAGTGGAACAGCTTCAAGGCCCTGCTCGAATTCGAGGACGTTCGCCAAATTGGCCCGGAGCATTATGTCATCAACGTGCCTGGCGCGACGACGCCGAGCCTAAATGGCGTCACCGGCTATCCGATCATCAACGATCCGGAAGGCACCGAACTCAACCGCCTGCAATTGACCTGGAAGCCATCGGCGAACTTTTCCGCGACCGGCGGCCGTCAGCGCATCCTGATCGACGATCAACGCTTTATCGGCAATGTCGGCTGGCGCCAGGACGAGCAGACCTTTGATGGCGTGAGAATGGACGGATCCCTAGGCAAGTTCAAGGCGACCTACGCCTATCTTTCCCACATCAATCGCATTCTCGGCGAGGAGCGCGACTGGGATTCCGACAGCCACCTGTTCAACGCCACCTATGCCCTGGCCGAGCCCTTGAAACTTCAAGGCTTTGTCTACGCCCTCGACTTCTCCAACAGCGCCGCCAATTCGTCCATCACCATGGGCGCCAAGGCGTCGGGCAAAACCTGGCTCAGCCTTTTCCAGGTTGCGTATAATGCAACGTATGCGGAGCAAAAAGACTACCGCCACAACACGCCAGACTATGACCTGACCTATTATGGCGGCGACATCGCCGCGACCTTCGACATCTACACCGCCAAGATCGGCTTCGAATCGCTGGAGGGCAATGGAACACGCGGTTTCACCACGCCGCTGGCCACCACGCACGCCTTCCAAGGCTGGGCGGACGCCTTTGTGTCGCCGGGCGGCAATAAGAGCTTCGTGCAAGGCATCGAGGATCTGAATTTCACGGTGCAGATGAAGCCGCGCTTCAAGTTCACCTATTTGTTCAATCCAGACTTCATGATCCGCTATCACGACTTCAATTCGGAGCGCACGGGCGAGAGCATCGGCAGCGAATGGGATCTGCAGGCGACGGCTTCGATCACGAAGCAGCTCTCGATTCTCCTGAAATACGCTAATTTTGAGCGCGAAGCCCCGACGACCGTTGGCGGAACGCCTCTGCCGGCCGATCGGGAGAAATTCTGGGTTAGCTTCGAATACAAGCTCTAAGTCTTGGCCCGCGCCAAAACTCACACATCGATTTCAAGGAAGCATGACATGACCATCAAAGACAAAAGTCAGAGCAAAGCGGGGCTGACGCGCCGCAACGCCATCACCGGCGTCGCCGCCACTTTGGCCGCCGCGAAGATGGCCTTTCCCGGCGGCGCCTTCGCCGCGGGGAAAGGACCGGAAGTCTCCGCCGCGAAACTGGGCTTTATCGCTCTGACGGACGCATCGCCGCTCATCATCGCCAAGGAGCGCGGCCTCTTCACCAAATACGGCATGCCGGATGTCGAGGTGCTGAAACAGGCATCTTGGGGCGCCACGCGCGACAATCTGGTGCTCGGCTCGGGCGGCGGCGGCATCGATGGCGCGCACATCCTTTCGCCAATGCCCTATCTGATGTCGACGGGAACGATCACCAACGGCAAGCCCACGCCGATGTACATCACGGCCCGCTTGAACATTAATGGCCAAGCGATTTCGGTCGGCAACGACATGAAAGCCGTCAAGGTCGGCCTGAACAGTTCGGGCGCCAAGGCCAAGTTCGCGCAATTGAAGGCGGCGGGTAATCCGGCCAAGGTGGCGATGACCTTCCGCGGCGGCACGCACGATCTATGGGTGCGCTACTGGCTCGCCGCCGGCGGCATCAATCCCGAAACGGACGTTTCCACGATCGTGATTCCGCCGCCGCAAATGGTGGCGAACATGAAGGCCGGCACGCAGGACGTGTTCTGCGTCGGCGAGCCATGGAACGGCCAATTGGTGAACCAAAAGATCGGCTACACCGCCTGCCTGACCAGCGAAATCTGGAACAATCACCCAGAGAAGTGCCTGGGCCTGCGCGCGGCCTGGGTCGACAAACACCCGAACGCCGCCCGCGCCATTACGGCGGCGGTCATGGAAGCCCAATTCTGGTGCGACCAGATGAAGAACCGTCCGGCGATGTGCTCTATCGTCTCCGGCCGCCAATATATCAACGTGCCGATGGGCGACATTCTTCCGCGCCTGCAAGGCACGATCAATTATGGCGACGGTCGCGAAGTGAAGGGCTCGCCGCACTACATGAAGTTCTGGTCCGATTATGCGTCGTTCCCCTTCAAGTCGCATGACAAGTGGTTCGTGACCGAGGACATCCGTTGGGGCGTGCTGCCGGCGAGCACCGACATCAACGGACTCGTCAACAAGGTGAACCGCAGCGACATCTGGCGTGAAGCGGGCAAGGGCATGAAGATCACGGGCCCGGCGTCCGACAGCCGCGGCGTCGAGAAATTCTTCGACGGCAAGGTCTTCGATCCCGCCGACCCAGAAGCCTATCTCGCGTCGCAATCCATCAAGAAACTGGCTTAAGGAGCAGCCATGACCGCCGCTGCGAAATCAAAAATGCAACAGCCACCCGAGCAAACCGCCGTCGAAACCGCAGCAAAGCCCGCGAAGGCGGGCGCTGTTGTCGCTTTGCCGCGGAAATCCAAGCCGCCGCTACTTTCCGGCGACTTGGTGCGCGGCGCATTGCACACAGCGGCGGTCATAATTCCGCCCTTGGTCGTCGTATTGCTCCTGGGACTCATCTGGGAACTGGGCTCGCCGGCAACGGGCGGCCTGCCGCGTCCATCGACGATCTGGCTGGAATCGAAGGATTTGATCCTCGATCCGTTTTTTGATCGCGGCGGCGTCGACAAAGGCCTCGGCCTGCACGTGCTGACATCGTTGTCGCGGGTCGCCGTGGGGTATGGATTCGCCGCTCTTGTCGGCATCGCACTGGGCGTCCTGGTGGGCCAAAGCCTGACCGCGCATCGTGGGCTTGACCCAATTTTTCAGGTGCTGCGCACCGTGCCGCCGCTGGCGTGGCTGCCGATTTCTCTTGCGATGTTTCAGCAAGCGCAGCCATCGGCCTTGTTCGTGATTTTCATCACGTCCATCTGGCCAATCCTGATCAACACCGCCGTCGGCATTCGCAACATCCCACAGGACTACCGCAACGTCTCGCGCGTGCTGCGCCTGTCGCCCTACCGGCACTTCGTCTTGATCATGCTGCCAGCCGCCACGCCTTACATCTTCACGGGTCTGCGCATCGGCATCGGCATGGCCTGGCTGGCCATCGTCGCCTCGGAAATGCTGCTTGGCGGCGTCGGCGTCGGCTTCTTCATCTGGGACCAATACAATTCCGGCCGCATCGCCGACATCGTGGTGGCGCTGGCCTGGGTCGGCCTTGTCGGCTTCGCCCTGGACCGCGTCGTCGCCGGAATCGGCAAGCTTGTCGCCCGCGGCAGCTCGAACTGAGGAGCAGGAACATGACCGCTTATCTCTCGATCGAAAATGTCGGCATCACCTTCCGCCGCGGCGCGGCGACCACGGAGGTGCTGCGCGACGTGTCCTTGAGCGTGAACAAGGGCGAATACATCTCCATCATCGGCCATTCCGGCTGCGGCAAGTCCACGTTGCTCAATATTGTCGCGGGGCTGGCGTCCATGACCACGGGCGCGGTGATCCTCGACGGCAAGGGCGTGGAGCAACCGGGACCGGATTGCGCCGTGGTGTTCCAGAACCACAGCCTGCTGCCTTGGCTGACCGTCGCCGAAAATGTGCGTCTGGCGGTAGACCAGGTCTTCAAGACCAAGAGCAAGGCCGAACGCCACGAATGGGTGCTGGAAAACCTGGCGCTGGTGCACATGACGCACGCAAAGGACAAGCGCCCGGCGGAAATCTCCGGCGGCATGAAGCAGCGCGTCGGCATCGCCCGCGCGCTGGCCATGCAGCCCAAGGTGCTATTGCTGGACGAGCCGTTCGGCGCGCTGGACGCCCTCACCCGCGCCCATTTGCAAGACAGCGTCATGGCGATCCACGCCAAATTGGGCACCACGATCTTGATGATCACGCATGACGTGGACGAGGCGGCGCTGCTGTCCGACCGCATCGTCATGATGACAAACGGACCAGCCGCCGGAATCGGGCAAGTGCTCGACGTCAAACTTCCGCGACCGCGCGATCGCATCGAACTGGCGGAGAATGTGGACTATCATCACGTCCGCCGCGAGGTGCTGGAGTTCTTGCATTCGCGACACGCACGTCAGGCGGCATAGACGCATCATGTCGAAACAAAAACGAGCCAAAGAGCGCCTCGTCGTTGTCGGCAATGGCATGGCCGGTTGCCGCGCCATCGAGGAAATTCTGAAGCGCGACCCGGACCGCTACGACATCACCGTCTTCGGGGCCGAGCCGCGCGTGAATTACGACCGCATCATGCTGTCGCCCGTTCTCGCCGGTGAAAAGTCATTCGACGACATCATCATCAATGGCGAGCATTGGTACGCCGAGCACGCCATCACGCTACATAGCGGTGAGCGGATCGTGAATATCAAACGCGAGACGCGCACGGTGGTCGCTGAAAGCGGCCTCAGCGTTTCTTACGACAAGTTGTTGCTGGCCACAGGATCGGACCCGGTGCGTCTGCCGCTGCCGGGCGCGGACCTGCTGGGCGTGGTGGCGTTTCGCGACATAGACGACGTCGACCGCATGGTCTCGATTTCGGGACGCGGCGGCAAGGCCGTGGTGATCGGCGGGGGCTTGCTGGGGCTTGAGGCCGCTTATGGTCTCGCGCGCCGCGGCATGGACGCCACGGTCGTGCATTTGATGGACGTGCTGATGGAGCGCCAGCTCGACGGCGCGGCCGGGTTCTTGCTGGCGGAGGCGTTGCGCGCCCGCGGCGTGGAGACGGTTCTGGGCGCGAACTCGGAAAAAATCCTCGGCGAAAAAGGCCATGTCACGGGTCTGCAATTAAAAGACGGCCGCGTTCTCGAATGCGATCTTCTGGTCATGGCGGTCGGCATCCGTCCGAATGCCGCTTTAGCGAAAGCGGCGGAATTGCCCGTCGGGCGTGGCGTCCTGGTCGACGACCATATGCGCACCGCCGATCCAGCAATTTTCGCCGTGGGCGAATGCATCGAGCATCGCGGTCAGGTCTATGGCCTCGTGGCGCCGATCTGGGATATGTGCCGCACCATTGGCGCGGTGTTGACGGGCGATGACACGGCCGCTTTTGGCGGCGCGATTTTGTCTACCCGCCTGAAGGTCTCCGGTGTTGATGTATTTTCAGCGGGCAAGTTCGCGGGCGGCGATGGTTGCGAGGATCTGATATTCCGCGACGCAGGCCGCGGCGTTTACAAGCGGGTCGTGATCGAAGACGGCCGGGTGGCCGGAGCGGTTCTGTTCGGCGATGTCGCCGACGGGGCCTGGTATTTCGACCTTATGAAGTCTGGACAGGATATCGAATCCATTCGCGACTCCCTGATCTTCGGCCAAGCCATGACGGAGGCCTTGAGCGGCCAGGACCCTAAGGCGGCCGTATCGGCGCAAATGGCGGCGATGCCCGATACGGCCGAAATCTGCGGATGCAATGGCGTTTGCAAAGGAACCATTGTCTCTGCCATCGCTGCGCAAGGCTTGAACACGCTCGATTCAGTGCGTGCCGTCACCAAAGCGTCCGCCTCTTGCGGCTCTTGCACCCCTTTGGTCGAAAAGCTCCTGACCTTTACGCTTGGCGATTCCTTTAAGGTGGAAACCGGCCCCAAGCCGGTTTGCAAATGCACGCATCACGGTCACGCAGAAGTGCGCCACCGCATCGTTGCGCAAGAATTGAAATCCATGCCGGCCATCATGCAGGCTTTGGAATGGACGACGCCGGACGGTTGTTCTTCGTGCCGGCCCGCGTTGAACTATTATTTGCTGGCCTCTTGGCCTGGAACGTATCGCGACGACTATCAGTCGCGGTTCATCAACGAGCGCGTCCACGCCAATATTCAGAAGGACGGCACTTATTCGGTGGTGCCGCGCATGTGGGGTGGACTGACAACGCCCAATGAGCTGCGCGCCATCGCGGACGCGGCGGACAAATATAACGTGCCGACGGTCAAGGTGACGGGCGGGCAGCGCATCGATTTGCTCGGCGTAAAAAAAGAAGACTTACCGGCGATTTGGGCCGATCTCAGCGCCGCCGGGATGGTGTCCGGCCACGCCTACGCAAAGGCCCTGCGCACAGTGAAAACCTGTGTGGGCACGGATTGGTGCCGGTTCGGCACGCAGGACTCCACGGGCTTAGGCGTCCGCATCGAGAAGTTCATGTGGGGGTCATGGACGCCCGCAAAGGTGAAAATGGGCGTCTCCGGCTGCCCGCGCAATTGCGCTGAATCCACTTGCAAGGATGTCGGCGTGATCTGCGTGGATTCAGGTTACGAGATTCATGTTGGCGGCGCCGCGGGTCTACACATCCAGGGCACCGAAATTCTCGGCAAGGCGACGACGGAAGACGAAGCGCTCGGGATCATCGTCGCGGTCACACAGCTTTATCGCGAAGAGGGGTTCTATCTTGAGCGCATCTATAAATGGATGGCGCGCGTCGGGCTAGATACGCTGAAGGCGCGTATCATTGACGATTTGGAGCAGCGTCAGGCTCTGTTCGACCGCTTCGTCTATTCGCAGAAATTCGCGCAGATCGATCCTTGGGCTGAACGCGCCAAAGGCGCGGACTCGCACGAATTCGCGCCATTGAACGTCGTCAATTTTGGTATGGCCGCCGAATGATCCGGAGCGCTGTAAAAGTGAAAGAGACCTGGATCGATCTGGGCGCCGTCGAGGACGTTCCCCTGCGCGGCGCGCGCCGCATCGTCTCCAGCATGGGCGATATCGCCATTTTCCGCACCGGCGATGGCGACGTGTTCGCTCTGCTGGACCGGTGTCCGCACAAAGGCGGACCACTGAGCCAGGGCATCGTGCATGGTAAGGCCGTGGCGTGCCCTTTGCACAATTGGCGCATCGACCTTGCCAGCGGCGAGCCACTTGATTCCGATGCGGGCAAAGGCTGCGCCCCGCGCTTCAGTGTGCGCATCGAAAACGGCCGCATCCTCTTAAGCACGGATATCTGACATGGCCGATGGCGCCCGCAATCTTGTGCGTAGCGTCGAAACCACGTGCCCCTATTGCGGCGTTGGTTGCGGCGTGCGCGCGCAAGCGACGCCGGAACGCACGGCATGCATCAGCGGCCTCGAAAGCCACCCGGCGAATTTCGGCCGGCTGTGTTCCAAGGGGATGGCCCTGGGCGCCACGCTCGGCTTGCAATCGCGTCTGCTCCATCCCGAGATTAACGGCAAGCGTGTCTATTGGGATGACGCCGTCGCGGATGTGGCGCGGCGTTTGCGGTCGGTGATCGACGCGCATGGCCCCGATGCGGTTGCCTTTTACGTATCAGGCCAATTGCTGACCGAAGACTATTACGCCGCCAACAAGCTCATGAAGGGCTATATAGGCTCGGCGAATATCGACACCAATTCGCGGCTGTGCATGGCTTCGGCCGTGGTGGCCCATAAACAGGCCTTTGGCGCAGACCTCGTGCCCGGATGCTACGAAGACCTGGAACTCGCCGATCTCGTCGTGTTTTCCGGCCACAATGCCGCCTTTACGCACCCTGTTCTGATGCGCCGCATGGAATCCGCGAAGGGGCGGGGCCAGAAATGGATCGCGATTGATCCTCGTCGCACCGACACAGCAGAAAGCGCCGATTTGCACCTGCCTTTGGCGCCGCAAACGGATGTGCGACTCTGGAACGGTTTGCTCGCTTGGCTGATCGAGCATGGCGCCATCGATCGCGACTATCTGCGCGACCATGTGTCTGGTTTCGACGCGGCCATTGGCGCGCTGGCGAGAGATGATCAATCCACCCAAGCGATCGCACAGGATTGCGGCCTCGATGTCCACGCGGTGGAGGCCTTCTACGCGCTGTTTGCTGAAACGCCCAAAACCGTCTCGCTGTTTTCCATGGGCGCCAATCAATCGGCCCAGGGTGTGGCCAAGGGCGCGGCCATCATCAATTGCCACCTTGCAACTGGGCGCATTGGCAAGCCCGGCGCTTGCCCTTTCTCTATCACTGGGCAGCCCAACGCGATGGGCGGCCGGGAAACCGGCGGCATGGCCTCGACGCTCGCGGCGCATATGGATTTCGACGCCGTCTCCCGCCGCCGAGTACAGCGGTTTTGGAATTCTCCCAGCATTGCGCGCAAGCCGGGTCTGAAGGCCGTCGATATGTTTGACGCCGTGCATGACGGACGCATCAAGGCGGTCTGGATCATGGCGACCAATCCCGCCGTCAGCATGCCGAACGCGAACAAAGTCCGCGAGGCGCTGGCGAACTGCCCGAATGTCATCGTCTCCGAATGCGTCGGAAACACCGACACCTTGGAATTCGCACATGTGAAACTACCGGCCATGGGCTGGAGCGAAAAAGACGGCACGGTCACCAATTCGGAGCGCTGCATCTCCCGTCAGCGGGCGCTCTTTGATCCAGCCGGCGAGGCGCGCGCCGATTGGCGCATCATCGCCAATGTCGCGAGGGCCATGGGTTATGAAGAGGGTTTTGATTGGCGCAGACCAGCCGATATTTTTCGCGAATACGCCGCGCTCACAAATTTTGAAAATGCGGGCCGTCGCTTTTTGAGTCTTGGACCATTGGCGCGCCTGACCGACCAGGATTACGAAGCGATGAAACCGGTCCAGTGGCCGGTGAAGCAAGCTGGCGGCGTGGCGCGTCTTTTCGCGGATGGACGTTTCCAAACGAAAGACGGCCGCGCTCGCATTGAAGTGCATGCCGCCAAAGGCCCCGCGCGCAAAATCAGCAAAGCTTTTCCACTCTCCCTCAATACCGGGCGCATCCGCGACCAATGGCACACCATGACGCGCACTGGTCTCGCGCCGGACCTGTGCCGGCACGAACCGGAGCCGTTCGTTGAGATGCATCCAGACGATGCACGCGCCTTCGAAATCGATGATGGACGGTTGGTGCGCGTAGAAACGGATTTCGGCGAAGCCGTCGTGCTGGCGAAAGTCACCACTGCGCAGCGTCCCGGCTCATTATTCATGCCCATGCATTGGTCGCGCGTCTTCGCCGACGCCGGGCTGTGCAATCCGATGGTGGAGCCCAAAGTGGATCCGCTGTCCGGTCAGCCCGAATTCAAGCACACGCCGGCGCGGGTGCGCGCTTACGCGGAAACTTGGCGCGGCTTCTTCCTGGCGCGCGACTGTGTCGCGGCGCCGGTGGGGGTGGATGTGGTCTGGCGCCGAACGCCGATCGACGGCGGCTATCTGCATGAGTTCGCGGGCGATGGCGCTGTCGCCGACGCCGACCACGTCAAGCTCTGTCTGACCAGCGCGGCTGCAGGAGAAGTCATCAGCTTCAGCGATCCCTTGCGCGGCAATAAGCGCTGGGCTGAATACTTGGATGGACGTCTTAACCGGGTGCTGATGATCGCCACCTCCGGAACCTTGCCTGATCGCGCTTGGCTCACAGGCGTGTTCGCACAGGATACGTTGAAGATTGAGGACCGTACGGCATTGCTTGCTGGCCGCGCCCTGAAGGGCGAACCACTTGGCCGCATCGTTTGCGCCTGTATGGGGATTGGCGAGACCGCAATCCAAAAGGCCATCCAATGCGGCGCGCAGGATGTCGAAGCAATTGGCGCCGCAACGCGCGCCGGAACCAATTGCGGCTCCTGCAAGACCGAAATCCGCCGGCTGCTGAAAGACGCCTTGGCCGAAACGTCGCCCACGCTGGAAAAGGAAGCCCGCTATGCCGCATGAAATGAATGCTCAAAATATGGGGCGTGTGTGTCTGGTTGGCGCCGGGCCTGGCGCGGCCGATCTCCTCACCTTACGCGCGGCGCGTCTGATCGAGGGCGCACAGGCGCTGTTATATGATGCTCTTGTAGGTCCAGAGATATTGGACATGGCGCCGCGTGGGTGCGTGCGCATACAGACCGGCAAACGCGGCGGCCGGCCGAGTATGCGTCAAGAAACGATCAACAAGATGATGCTGCGTTTGGCGCGGCGCGGGTTAAATGTGGTGCGGCTAAAGGGAGGAGACCCGTCCATCTTTGGCCGTGTGCATGAGGAGCGCGTATTTCTCGAGCGTCACGGCGTAGAGGTGGAAACCGTCCCAGGAATTACGGCGGTCTGTGCGGCGGCGGCGGAGTTTGGCATTCCGCTGACGCATCGCGGGATGGCGCGCAGGCTGGTGCTGACCACGGGCCGTCTGCAGGGCGGCGCAATGGCGGCGCAGCAAGCGCGGGAGCTATCCGATCAAGACGCCACGCTGGCGCTGTATATGGGCGCGGACGTTGCAGCGGACGCGGCGCGTCAACTGATCGAGTCCGGCCGGGCGGCTGCGACGCCGGTTCTTATCGCTGAGGCTGTCAGCACATCGGCTTCGCGCTGCACTGAGACGAGTCTTCAGGCGCTCGCCGCCGGCGCCGGGTTTGATCGTGGCGCCGGTCCGGTGCTGTTGATTATTGGAGACGTGGCTGCCTTGGAGGCTTCCGGTCATCTGAGCGGACAGCGTGGTGAGCATTCGTTAACCATAAAACGTCGCTCAAATTGAATTGCCGCGCCAAACGGTAGGTTGTGCGCCAATCGCAGGACAATAACCCAAGGTTGTATTTCATTAATACCTCCTCGCTAAATTGCGGCTGTGAAACAGCCTCTTCTCGCCTCCATTTCTGCGCACGCGCGCTTGAGGGCCCGACCGGCCGCGCGGCGCGTTGCAGCGCGCTGGCTTCGCGCTTCCAGCGCTTTGATCGCTGGCGCTGGGCTTGCGTCTCCCGCGGCCGCGCTCACGGCGACTGATACGATGCAAGTGACGGCGAGCGTCGCCGCCAGCTGCAGCGTTGACGCGCACGATCTGGCGTTCGGCGCCTACAACCCGTTTTCCGGCACGGATTTGCCCGGCGCCACCACGATCGACGTCACGTGCACCAACGGCACGACCTATGTGGTCTCCATCGATGCCGGCGGCGGCAGCGGCGCGACTGTTGCGACGCGCAAAATGACCGCCGTCAGCACGCTCAATTATTCGCTGTATCGCGACGCCTCGCACACTTTGGTCTGGGGCATCACGTCCGGCGCCAACACCGTCGCCGGCACCGGCAGCGGCGCCCTGCAGACGCTCAACGTGTATGGCCTCGTGCCTGCAGGACAGGCGGTGCCGGCTGGTTCCTATGTCGACAACGTCCTTGTCACGGTGACCTATTGATGAAACGCGCCTGGGCCTTGCTGGCGGTGGCCGCGTTAACGGCGAGCGCGGGGCTTTCCGGCGCCGCGATCGCCCAGCCTGAAGGAATTCAAATCACGCCCGTGATTATCGACATCCCTCCCGATCGCGGCGTCACATCGTTTCGCCTGCACAACTGGCGAGCGGAAGAGGCGGCTTTTGAATCGTCGGTGTTCGTCTGGTCGCAAAAGGACGGCCAGGACATTCTCACGCCCACAAAGGACCTGCTGATCGCGCCCAGCGTTTTTGCGATCGCTGCGGGCAAGGAACAGATCGTCCGGCTTGCATTGCCGGCAGACGCTCGCGCCGCCGGGACGGAAAAGTCCTACCGTTTAATCCTGCGCGAATTGCCGTCGTCCCAGCCTGTCGAAGGTTTGCGGATGCAATTGCAAATTTCGTTGCCGGTATTCGCTGCGCCCAAAAACGCGGCGCCAAATCTGAAATTGCGAAAGCATGCATCGGGTGCGGGCGCCGCTATCATTCTTACTAATTCCGGCAATTCGCGCATCCGGTTGATTTCGGCGTCGTCCGAAGGGAGCGCAATTACTCAAGATCTTCCGCTTTATTTGCTGTCCGGAGCGTCGGCCGAATTGCCGCCTGAGACCTCCAGCCGTCCAATTGTCGTCCAGTATTTGGCGCAGGCCTCCGATACGCCCGTGTCGCAGAAATTGTCCATTGACGGCGCCGCGGCTTCCGCTGGCGTGCGCTAGTCTCTGCGCCGGCTTTGCTTCGGCTGCCTTTGCCGGGTCAACGCCGCCTGTGCGGGAGACCTTTGTGGCCGAGTTTCGTTTGGCCGCGACGGGCAAGCAAATCGACGCAGTCGCGTGGCGCGAGGATGCCGAAATCTTTGTGAGCAAGAACACCTTGCGCAGTCTCGGTTTAACGCCGGAGGGCGCAGGCGCGGACATTATCGCGCTGCGCGATGCGCCGGGTCTGTCTTATAAATTCGAGCCCTCCGAACAAGCGGTGATCCTGCAATGCACCGGCGCCTGTTTTGAGACGCAAAATGTCAGCTTGAACCCGCTTGATGCAAAGATGCCGGTTCAGGCGGGGGCTGGCGCTTTTCTCAATGTCGATGTGGTGGCTAACAAAATCGAAAGCCGTGAAGCGCTCGCGGGACAGTTCGAGCTCGGGCTTTTTCGGCCGGGCGGCTTTGGCGGCGCTTCGTGGACAATGGGCGCCAATGGCGGGACGAAAGCGGTGCGGTTGGACACCACCTGGACCTGGGACATGCCGGAAACGCGGTCGCGCTTGCGTGTTGGCGATTCGATCATGAATTCGGCAGCGACGGGCGTGCCGTTCCGCTTCGGCGGCGTGCAACTGGCGACCGATTTTACGATCGATCCGACCTTTGTCACCTTTCCGACGCCGAACTTTCGCGGCGAAGCCGCGGCGCCGTCTTCGCTCGATCTCTATGTCAATGGCGCATTGCGCATGCGCGACGATGTAAACGCTGGACCATTCTCGATCCAGGATACGCCGGTTGTCGCCGGCGCCGGAGAGGCGCGCGTTGTCGTGACGGATGCCTTGGGGCGTGAGCAGTCCATCAATATACCGTTCTACGCAGCGCCGACTTTGTTGCGCCCTGGTCTGTCGCAATATGCCCTCGCCGCGGGCGCGGAGCGCGAACAGTTCGCGCTTCAGAGCAATCAATATGGCGATGGCTTCGTCGCAGGCCTGTATCGGCGCGGCTTGACGGATTGGGCCACGGCCGGCGGACAGATACAAGCGACCGATGCGTTTCGCAGCATCGGCGCTGAACTCTCGATGGCGAGCACCGTGCTGGGACAGTTCGATTTTGCCGCCGCCACCAGCAACGGCGATGCAGGCAATGGCGGGTTCGCTAAAGCCGGTTGGACGCGGCTTGCCGATCGGTTGAGTTTTTCGATTGAGGGCCAATTTGCGAGCGAAGCGTTTCGGAGGACTGGCGACTTTGGTCCGCCGCCGAACACTTTGGGGCGCGCGACGCTCGGCTTTAATTTTACCGGGCTCGGCTCGACCGCTTTTAGCGCCACGGCGCAAAGAGAATTCAATGGCCGGCGTGTGAAGACGCTCGGCTTTTCATATTCCGCGCCGACGATTGCGGGCGCGTCATTGGGTTTTTCGGCGCTGCTGGTGGATGACGGCCGTCAATCCTCGACGTTTGGCCTCACTTTGGTGCGCGCATTGGGGCCGGGTACGACCGCGTTAGCGGCGCTAGACCATGATGGCGGCGACATGACGGGCTCCCTCCGGCTGCAGCATAGCCCGCAAGGCGTGTACGGCCTGAGCTGGAGGGCGGCGATGGCTGCAGGGGCCCGCGGGCGCCTGGATGCGGGCATGACCTTGCGCGAAACCACCTACGAAGCGCAGCTCGACGCCAGCCGGGTGAATTCTGGCAGCGGCGTTCGCGCGCAATTCGCGACCGGCTTTGTCTGGATGGATGACGCATTGATGGTGTCGGGTCCTGTGCGCGACAGTTTCGCGCTGGTGGATGTCGGCGCGCCGAATGTCGAGGTGTTCCGCGATCGTCGCTCAGCAGGGCGCACCAATCTGCGCGGTCGCATTCTGTTGACCGATATGCGGCCTTACGAAATGAATCGCGTCGGCGTGAATCTTGACGATCTGCCGATGGACGCCCGCATCGATACCGATGAGATCGGCGTAAAGCCGGCCGCGCGCAGCGGCGCCATCGTGAAGTTCCCGCTGAAAACCGGCTCCGGGGGCGAAGTGCGCGTGACAGATGTCTCCGGCGCGCCGCTCAAGCCGGGCGCGATGCTGGTGCGGGACAGTGACGGCGCCCGCTTTCCCGTCGGACGCGACGGCCGGATTTATGTCGATGGCGCGCATGATGATGACGTGTTGGCGCTGGCAGGCGGCGATGCTTGCGAGGTGAGATTCCGCGTTGCTGCTCTCGGATCGGACGCGCCTTTGCAATGTGCAGGAGGATCTCTGCGGTGAAATGGCGTTTGGCTCTGCTCGCGACCTTTGCAATGGTCTCTCTCGGATCGCCCGCCGGCGCCGTCTGCGTCTGCACGTGTACCGTAGGGCCCAGCACGATGCCGTTCGGCGCGTTCAGGCCGCTGGACAACGCCAAACTCGATATTGATGGAACGGTGCGCGTCAACTGCTCGGGAATCTCGCTGCTAAATTCGTTCGTAATGAAATTGGGACCTGGATTGTACGGCTCGATTGGCTCCCGGCAGATGCGCGATAGCGGCAATTCGCTGAACTACAATCTGTACTCAGACGTTAATCGTTCCATCGTATGGGGCGACGGAACAGGCGGCTATAACGGGGTCACGGTGAACAACGCACTGGCGCTACTAAGCTGGACCATCAACGTGCCGATCTATGGCCGCATCCCGCCTGCGCCCCTGACAAAGCCGGGAACCGATTACAAAGATTCGGTTTTGGTGACGGTGGAATATTGAGCGGCTGCGCCCGGAGGGTAGTGGCGCTTAGATGTGGCTGGGCTGATCTGCCGCGATGCTGGGGGCGACGGGCTCGCGTGGCGTTGCGACCGCTTTGCGGCGAGTTTTGAGCCAGGCCTTGATCTTGTTCTGGATCGGCTGATCGACGAGATCGCTGAACACGAACGCGAACACAATCGCTAAGACAAAGCCGGCGAACCACAAAGCCCATTGCAGGCTAACATTCAGATCAAAGCGAGCGATCGCCACATTGGCGAACCCGAAATAGATGATGCGCACCACTTCGTTCGACACGAACATCGCGTAGGAAACGATCGCCGCGCGTTCAACAAACTTCGATGGCTTCGTCACGGGGATGGCGCCTGCGCCCAGGATGATCAGGCTGATGAGGAAGAGCGAGATCAGCGCGTTTTTGCCGAAATATTGCGCGGTGGCCAATCCGAGAAAGGCGAGCAGCATCGTCCATCCCGCTAGACGAGGATTGACCCACACTCGTTCGGAAAAGACCGCCAAGGTCATGCCGAGCGCAAATAGGGGCAAAGCACGGATCAGGCCGTACACCATCGGCATCTGGTAGATCGGGCTGTCGAGGAAAACCCAGGTCAGCTGGTTGGCGATCAAATAGACCGCCGCCATGCCGAACAACGCGGTCCACGGCTTCAAGGAAATCAGGATGCGCAACACATACGGGAATGCGAGATAGCAGCCGATCAGCGCGGACACCGACCAGGTGGCGGCGTTCCAGCCAATGCCGCCGGGAACGCCAAGGGATTGCGTTAAGGTAAATTGGGCAAACAATTGATCCCAGCGGAACCATTCAGGCGCGCGTGGCGGAACGCCCGCAGCTTCGCTGAGCAACACGGCGGTCACCAGGACCGTGAGCATGATCAGATGGCCGGGATAAACCCGCAGGAAACGTTTCAGGAAAAAATCCGACCCGGTCATGCGGCCGCGGCTGACGTCGTAGCCGTAAATGCGCATCAGCACGTAGCCGGAATCAATCAAGAAGAAGTTCGTAAGGAGAAATCCGCCTTCTTTAAAAACGGGGTGGATCGCTTGCGCCAACGGGACGGGACCCGCTGCCTGGAAATGATGAAGAATAATTAATACGGCGACAATGAAACGCAGAGCGTCAAGCCACCCGCCACGCGCGATGGGTGGTGTTTCGGTCCGATACGATAACGCTTTCCAGCCCACGTGACGCCTCTTCAGACGCAACTTTGAAGCAACACCCGCGCCAATGAAACGAACAGATAGACTTAATCCGTCGCGTCATTCCGCCGCGTGTTGGACGCTTTCAGTTGCG
>JBEVJO010000128.1:0-6100 GCA_040510175.1 Caulobacterales bacterium | reverse complement strand
GGGATTGAACTTGTCCCAAAGAGGCGATTGCCCATCGCGTTTCGCCGTGACACATTAGGATGATGGGTAAGTTTGAACGAATCCTCGCCGCCTTGGCGGCGCTTCCCGGCGAACGGCGCGAGGAAATCGCGTCGATTCTGGAGGATTTGTTTCATGGCGATCTGCACGCGGTGGATTATGCGCTCAGCGACGAACAGATCGCGGATTTGCGGCGCCGCGTTGAGGAGCCAGGCGAGTTTGCTTCGGATGAAGAGGTGAACGCCTTCTTCGCTCAGTTCCGGGCGTAAGGCGCTGTGCCGCGCTTAAAGCGGCAGGTTAAGTGGCGCAAGCCAGCCTTGGCCGACCTTCAAGATATACACGCATGGCTGTGCGAGATCGAAGGCGCCAATCCGGACCGAACCATTCTCACTATCAAGGCTGTGGCGGATGCGCTGGAGCGGCTCGGCGATATTGGCAGGCCAAGCCGCGTTGACGGCTTGCGAGAGTTATCTGTCCGGCGCGCGCCTTATGTGGTCGTCTACCGCGTAACCAAGACGCATTTCGACATCCTCGCGGTTTATCACACCCGCCAAGAACGCTGACTCAGCTCAACCCCAACTCAACGCGCACACGCTGGCGGTAATGATCCAGCGGCACCAGCTTGCCGCGTTCTTTCACATGCCAGAAAGTCCATCCATTGCAGGCGGGGGCGTGTTGCACGGCGGCGCCGACGCGATGGATCGAGCCTTCGGTGTCGCCCGCCTTCAGGGTGCCGTCGGCGCGCACGCGCGCGGTGCGGTCGCCGCGCGGACAATAGAGTGTCGCGCCCGCGCGCACATGGCCTTGTTCCAGGATCGTCGCGAACGGCACCCGCGCTTCCTCGCGCTTCGGCTTCAGCGCTTCGACCGCTTCGCCTTCCAAGGGCTGCACAGCCTTGAGGCGTTCTGCGGCGGTTTTGAGATAATTCGTCTCGCGCTCGATGCCGATATACTGGCGGCCCAAACGCTTGGCCGCCGCGCCAGTGGTGCCGACGCCGAAAAATGGATCGAGCACGACGTCGCCGACGCGCGACGACACATGCAGCACGCGATGCAGCAAGGCTTCGGGCTTTTGCGTCGGATGCGCTTTCTTGCCCTTGGAATCCTTCAGGCGCTCGGGTCCGGAGCAGATCGGAAACAGCCAGTCGGAGCGGAGCTGCACGTCTTCGTTGGAGGCCTTCAGCGCTTCGTAATTGAAGGTGGGGCGGCTGTCCTTGGAGCGTGCGGCCCAGATCAGCGTCTCGTGCGCGTTCTACAAGCGGCGTCCGCGGAAATTCGGCATCGGATTGGTCTTGCGCCAGACCACGTCGTTCAGGATCCAAAATCCGAGATCCTGCAGGGCGACGCCCAGGCGGAACACGTTGTGATAGGAGCCGATTACCCAGATCGCGCCGTCCGGCTTCAGCACGCGACGGCATTCGGTCAGCCAGGCGCGGGTGAAATCGTCATAGGCCTTGAAGTCGTCGAACTGGTCCCAGGCATCGTCCACGCCCGCCACTGCGGAATGATCCGGCCGGGTCAGGCCGCCGCCCAATTGCAGATTGTAGGGAGGGTCTGCAAACACCAGATCGACAGAGCCTGTCGGAATCGTCGGCAGAATTTCCAGGCAATCGCCGGAAAGAATTTGGTTTACGGGCGGTTTCATGAAGCCAAGCGTGCTGGTCGCCGGGCCAGATCGCCCTGCGGAAAAACACTAGAATCAATTCAGGTAGGGGTGCGCAAGAGGCAAATATTGCCGCGCTTGGCTTAAGCTGCTTTTTACCAGAAGCGGCGTTCTAAAAGCGCGCGAAAGCCGACTGGATGGCGGCGTCCAGATGGAGGCTGGAAAGCTGCGGATCGATTGGTGAATAGCCCCCTGAAAAGGCCACAAGGATGTAACCGGCCAAGCAGCCCGCCATCGCGGTTATCGCTAGGTCAAATGCATTTCGCCGGGGACGAATGCCGATTTTGGGACGGATGACGCTGGCGGCATGCGCCTTGCGTTCTTTTTTAGCCGATCGTTTGCTGAAGATCGCCGGCGCCAAGGGCGCGCCGATTTTGGCTTTTACCGCAGCGACCAACGCGGCCATATCACGCTCAGTCTGGACCAAACCGCTCAAATCCAACGCTTGGACGGTGTAAAAGCCCATCGGAAAGTCTTCCGCCGCCAAGGGTTCCAGCATCGCGGGAACCAGCTTGTCGGCGTCCAAGGCGATGGTCGCTTCGTGAATGACGTTGCGAGAGTCCACACTGGCCTTCGACCACAGCACAACGCACGCCCGCGCGCTATGTAGCGCATCGCGGATCATGGCGTTCCAATCGTCGCCGCTCGGCGTGCTTTGATCCCAGAACACCGAGTAGCCTGCGTCGGTTAGGGCCCGAACGATCGGTTCGGCTCTGACGCGATCGATGTGAGAGTAGGAGAGGAAAATGTCCGCCATGGCGCAAGAACGCCAAAGCGAGAGTCCGGTTCCCTTGTTATTGTCAGCTTAAAACGCCGGAGAGCTCAGCGCGGTGTATGTGGTCGCGGAAAGGATGACATAGCCGGTAATGCAGCCTGCGATCGCCATAAGCGCCAGACCCATCAAGCCTGCGTCCTGATGCAAGGATTCGCGCGATGCGCCATAATTGCGGGTCCAGCGGTTCGGTCTAATAACATGGGTATCGTGGGTTGCGTGTGCCATACGAGGCCAACGCGAGGCGGCAGTCTCAGTTCCGTCGCAGGGTAAGAAATATGAACAGAAGCTGAACTAAGCTCCTGCCGCTTTCAGCGCCTGATCCAGGTCCTCCAGAATATCGTCGATGTGCTCCAGCCCCACGGATAGACGCACATAGCCGGGCGAGACGCCGGTTTTTAGCTGTTCCTCGGGCGACAACTGTGAGTGCGTGGTGGAAGCCGGGTGGATGGCGAGGCTGCGCGCATCGCCGATATTCGCTACGTGGTAAAACAGCTTCAGATTGTCGATGAATTTGCGGCCCGCATCGGCGCCGCCCGCCAGTTCAAAGCCGCACAAGCCGCCATATCCGCCGGAGAGATATTTGTCGGCCCGTTCACGCGCCGGCCCTTTTTGCTGGCTGGGATGGATGACTTTGCTGACGCCTTTGCGCTTGGCCAGGTAATCGACGACCTTCTGCGTGTTTTCGCAATGGCGCGGCATGCGCAAGGGCACGGTCTCCACGCCTTGCAGAAACTGGAAAGCGTTGAAGGGCGACATCGCCGCGCCAAGGTCGCGCAGCAAAATCACGCGTACGCGGATTGCATACGCCACGGGGCCGAGCGGCTTGGTCGCCTGCGTCCATACCGCGCCGTGATAGGACGGGTCGGGCGTATTGAGCAGCGGTTGCCGTGCGGCGTGCGCTTCCCAATCGAAATTGCCGCCATCGACGATCATGCCGCCGATCGAGGTGCCGTGACCGCCCAGATATTTCGTCGTCGAGTACATTACGATTGCCGCGCCATGCTCCAAGGGACGGCACAGGAGCGGCGCGGCGGTGTTGTCCAGGATCAGCGGAACGCCAAGCGGCCGCCCGATAGCGGCGACTTCGGCGATGGGGAACACTTCAAGTTTCGGATTAGGTAGCGTCTCTGCGTAATAAGCGCGCGTCTTCTCGTCAGTGGCGCGGCGGAAATTCTCCGGATCGGAGGGATCAACGAAGCGCGCTTCGATCCCCATGTCCTTCATGGTGTTGGCGAAGAGGTTCCAGGTGCCGCCATAGAGATCGGTGGAGGCGACGAAATTGTCGCCTGCGCGCGCGAGATTTTGGATGGAATAGGCAGACGCCGCTTGGCCTGACGCCGTTGCTACCGCCGCCACGCCGCCTTCCAGCGCGGCAATGCGCTGCTCCAGGATATCCGTCGTCGGATTCATCAGGCGCGTATAGACATTGCCCATTTCGGCCAGAGCAAAGAGGTTGGCCGCGTGTTCGGTGCTTTTGAATTGGTAGGACGTGGTTTGATAGATCGGCGGCGCGACCGCGCCGGTGGTGGGGTCGGCGCGCCAGCCGGCGTGCAAAGCAAGCGTTTCGGGATGCGGCGTCTTGGCGGCCATGGCGGACTCCCTTAATGTGTCGATGCGGCATCCAATCCTATTTTCGGACCGGATCAAAGCGTTCAATGTGGCCGGCATCGTCCATCGGTCTAGCCGCCCTTTTTGTAGATCATCTAAGGAGCTTTTATGACGATCCGAAGCGTCATCGTCACCGGAGCGTCACGCGGCATCGGCCGCGCGATTGCCTTGCGGCTGGCGAAAGATGGCTATGCCGTTGCGGTGGGATATTCGGGCAATAAAGCGCTCGCCGAAGAGGTCGTAGCGGAGATCAGCGGAAGCGGCGGACAGGCAATCGCTCTTCAGGCCGATATCGCGGACGAGGCGGCGGTGGCCGGTTTGTTTTCCGAAACGCAGCGCGCTTTTGGCGGCGTGGATGCAGTGGTCAACAATGCGGGCGTTCTGGAAATGAGCCCGATCGCCAAGGGCGACGTTGACGCCTTTGATCGTACAATCACGACCAATCTACGCGGCGCGTTCCTGGTGCTGAGCCACGCGGCGCGCACGGTTCGCGAAGGCGGGCGGATCGTGGCGCTTTCTACCTCGGCGATCGCGCCTGCGTTCCCGAATTATGGACCATACGTTGCGTCCAAGGCGGGCGTCGAAGCGCTGGTGCGCGTGCTCGCCGGGGAAATGCGGGGCCGCAACGTCACGGTGAACGCCGTTGCGCCGGGGCCGGTCGCGACTGAACTCTTCTTTAAAGGGAAAAGCGATGAGTTGATCGATCGGCTGACCAAGGCGCCGCCTTTGGAGCGCTTGGGCGAACCGGATGACATCGCGGGGGTCGTCTCGTTTCTGCTTGGACCAGATGGCGGCTGGGTGAATAACCAAGTGCTGCGCGCCAATGGCGGCTATGTGTAGATCGGTTAGCGACCGGCCCCTGAGAGAAATAAATGAAAATCCGCAAATGGCTGATCTTTGGCGCGCTCGCCGTGGCTGCATTGGTCGCGACGCCGGGCTGCGTCAGTCTGTTCTTGCCCAAGTCGCCGACCAAAGTCGTCGGTCCGCCGGCCGTACCGCCGGTTCTCGGCGCTCTCGGCGGTGATCCCGCAATCGCAACGTCCGCTGACTGGATGAACCGGCGCGCGCCCATTCTGCGCGAAGACTTTCAGAACCTGATCTACGGTCGCATGCCCGCGCATTTTGATCCGGTCGTGACCGCGCGCAAAGAACTCGACATCAAAGAGGTGCGTGATTTCGCCTATGTCGATCAGTTCACGATCCAGGTGTCGGACAAGGGCCCCAAGGGCGAGCCGCCACTGACGTTCAATATGCTGATCTTCATGCCCAAGAGCGCAGTGGATAGCGCGGCCGGGCCATCGCCGATTCTGATCGCCGAGAATTTTTGCGGCAACCGGGCGCTGTTTCATCGCCGTCCGGTGGAGATCGCCGCGCCGCTCACCAAGGTTTATGACGCCTGCAACAATGGCAACCTGGACTGGCTGGCCCAGACCATTCTAGGCAAATACATCAATGGCCCGCCGATCGAGAGAGTGATGCGGCGCGGCTACGCCCTCGCGGAATTCTACGCCGGCGACATCGTGGCGGATGAGCCCATCGGCGCGCCGCCGGCGCTGGAGCGCTTGGCGGATGGCGCGACGCCGCGCACCGGCGCAATCATCGCTTGGGCCTGGGCCTATTCACGCGCCATCGATGTGCTCTCGAGCGATCCGCGCTTCGATAAGAAACGTATGGTGCTGTGGGGACACTCGCGGAACGGGAAGAGCGCGCTGGTGGCGGCCGCGTTCGATCCGCGAGTATCTGGCGTCATCGCGCACCAATCGGGCCGGGGCGGCGCCGCGCTGTCGCGCTCAACGCTCGGCGAAACGGTGGCGGAGATCACCGAAAAATATCCTTACTGGTTTGCGCCGGATTTCAAAAACTATGCGGGCATGGAGCAATCATTGCCGAGCGACCAGCACCAATTGATTGCACTGATTGCGCCCCGGCCGGTCCTGTTCACCGGCGGACGCTCGGACGGTTGGGCCGATCCGGAAGGGGCGTTCCGCGCCATTCAGGGCGCGCAGCCTGTTTATCGATTGATGGGGGCGGAGGGTC
>JBEVJO010000127.1:0-3988 GCA_040510175.1 Caulobacterales bacterium | reverse complement strand
AAATGATCGAGAAGAGAACCACACCGATCATTTTCATGCGCTCGGAAACGCCGCCGAGGACAAGCGCCTCAGTAATGGCGGCGAATGTCATCTGGAAGATCATGAACACAAGTTCTGGAATCCCGACGCCAACGGAGAAAGTTGCCGCCAGCGGAGAAGATGTGCCGACGCCGTTCAGAAACACCTTGCTGAAGCCACCGACATAGGCGTTCAGGCTATCGCCGCCCGAGAACGCCATGGAATAACCCCAGAATGCCCAGACGAGCATGCCGATGGCGGTAACCACGGTGACTTGGGTCAACATGGACGCCATGTTTTTGGCGCGCACAAGGCCGCCATAGAACAAGGCCAAGCCAGGGATGGTCATGACAAGGACGGCTGCCGTCGAGAACAGCATCCAAGTTGTGTCGCCTTTATTCTCGGTTAGGTCGGGCGGGCCGGCTGGCGCTTCAGCGGCAGGTTCAGCAGCGGGCGCCGCTTCAGCTGGCGCGGCGGCGACTTCAGCGGGTGCAGCCGTAGCTGCAGGCGCGGCGGGCTCTTGGGCGTACGATGGCGCGGACGTAAAGAGCGCCAACCCGAGAGCCGCGGCCGCGGCAAGGCTCAGCAGCCCTGCCGAGATCCACGATCTCGCTCGCGTTGAAGGTGGTTTACTAGTCATGCATTACTCCCCTATGGCCCCGGCGCGACGCCGAACGACGCGGAACGGTCCCACCGCGCCGCTAGATTGCTCGGTGATTGACTGGTTTAGAGGCGGGTGGAGCAAGTCATGGGGTTAAAGGGGTCCGAATAGGGCATCATGCTGCACAAAAAAACATCTACTGCACATTTTATCGCCCAATTTGCGAGCCGCACGGCGTTAGCCATGAGGAAAAAATGAGCCAAACGTCGGAAGACGCGCAGGTTTTCAGCGACGTCTTGGTTATTGGCGGCGGCGTGTCTGGCCTCGTGGCGGCTTTGGCGGCGTCACAGGCCGGATTTCAGACCGTACTTGCGGACGCCGGGGATATTGATGGCCAAAAGCCGCTTGATTCGCGCGCTTTTGCAATGGCGCCCGCGTCGATGCAGTTGTTTGACGCCCTCGGTCTGTCAGCGAAGCTCACACCAAAAGCGGAGCCTGTGCTGCGCATGGCGATCGCTGATGCGCCTAAGGCGCGCCCGCAAAAATCATCCCTCAGATTGGATTTCCGCGACTGTGATGCGACTGGGAACGATGAAATACTGGCGTATATAGTTGAAAATACGGATTTATATAGAGCGCTTGTCAGCGCGGCGCATGTCGCGGCCAATTTGAAATTGGTCTCTGGGCGCCGGTTGAAGACAATTGTTAACGCGGACGGCCGCGCCACGGCCCAGTTTGACGGCGGCGCTGCGATCTCAGCCCAACTTATAATCGGCGCCGATGGCCGGAACTCATCGGTGCGCAATCTTTGCGCAGTCGACGGTACGGGTTGGGACTATGGTCAAACCGCCATTACAGCGACAGTTGCGCACGAGCAGCCGCATCAGAACGTTGCGCACGATTTGTTCCTGCCCGCCGGCCCGCTGGGCGTGCTGCCACTGAACGGCCGCCGCTCCAGTATTGTCTGGTGCGAAACGCCGGACGCCGCCGCGGCGCTCATGCGCTTGGAGCCGGGTGCATTTTGCGCTGAATTGCAGACCCGGCTCGCTGGACGGCTCGGCGCGCTAACGCTGGAAAGCCGGCGCAGCGCTTTTCCGTTGTCGGTCTTCGTGGCGAATTCGATGATCGCACCGCGAGTCGCATTGGTGGCGGACGCCGCACACAGCGTTCATCCGCTCGCCGGACAGGGATTGAATATCGGGTTGCGCGACATTGCGGCTTTGGCCGACACGCTCATCGACGCGCGCGCCATTGGCCTGGACATCGGCGCAGAGACGACGCTTGAGCGATATCAGCGCTGGCGGCGCTTCGACAATCTCTCTTACGCCGCCGCAACCGATGCGCTCAATAGAGTCTTCGCGTTGCAAGCGCCGCCTCTGCGCGCCATGCGATCGGCGGGCCTGGCGGCGGTCAATGCCATTGCGCCGTTGCGCAAAATGTTTGCCTCCGAAGCATCCGGCGTTTCTGAAAATGCGCCACGTCTGTTGCGCGGCGAGGCGCTCGACGCGGTCTAGGCTTTGCGCGCCGCCTTGCGATGAGCTTGCAGCAGCGAGTCCTTCTCGCGGCCAAGCTTGCGCAAGTAGGGCCAGGTGAAGAGACCGCTGTCATGGCCGTCATCGAAAATGATCCGCACGGCATAGCGGCCCACCGGTTCGGCCTTTGTCACGCCGACATCCGCCTTGCCGGTGACGACAACTTTTTGAGAAGGGCCGTGTCCCTGCACTTCGGCGCTGGGCGATTCCACGCGCAGCAACTCAAACGGAATGTCGAATTTCGCGCCGTCATCAAAAGCGACGTGCAGGCTTTTTTGCGTGCGATCGAAAACCAGATCCACAGGCCACGCCGCATCGGCATCGGCGCTCATCGAACTTCCTGATCGCTGAGTTCGCGCGCCTCATCGGGCAGCAGGATGGGGATGCCGTCGCGGATCGGATATGCGAGGCGCGATGCTTTGCTGACCAGTTCCTGTTTCTCGCGGTCATAAAACAAAGGCTGCCGGCTCACGGGACAGACCAGAATTTCCAGGAGCCGCGGATCGATGTCGCCGCTGACGGCCATGGGGGCAGGCGTATCGCTCATTACATAAGTCTCGTGCGGCCGGAGGTTTCAAACAGCGCTTTTAACAGGCCTGCGCGTTCGGCCAAGCCCGGTGCTTCCAGAAGCGCCTGCTTTTCGGCTGGCTCGAAAGGACAGGCGGCTGCCAAAGTATTGATGAGCGATTCAACGGGCGCCGATTGCAGACCGGACGACATGGCGCCCAAACCCGTGCGCACCAAATAATCGGACAAAGCCTCGAGCAGCGAGGGCTTTTCCATCAACAGAGAGTCGCCTTGCGAATCGAGGTCGGATTTATAGGGCTTAAAATCCGGCAGGACCTGACGATACGGCGTCATCACTTCAAGTTCCTGCGCCACACGGAAACGGCAGATGCCGGTGAGCGTGATCAGATAGCGACCGTCGTCGGTTTCGGAATAGGAGGTGATGCGAGCGGCGCAGCCGATGTCCACCACATGGGGGTGTTCTTCATTTTCGCCGGGCCCGACAGGTTGGATCATGCCGATGATGCGCTGGCCGCACATCGCGTCATCGACCATGTTCAAATAGCGCGGCTCGAAAATATTCAGCGGCAATGCGCCGTGCGGGAACACAACGGCTCCGGATAGCGGAAAGATCGGGATGGTCGACGGCAGATCGCCGATTTTCCGATACACGCCGCCTGGCATTGCATTTCCTCCGATTTGGCGCTTTCCGCGTTCTTATGAAAACAGAATAGACGACAAACGGCGCCGCCCGGATTTCGCTAAATCCGAACCCGGACCGGATGCGTCGAATATCTTCAACAACAATGCGCGCGCAGCGCCCTCGTTCCAATCCTTATTCACCGCAATGATGTCGAGCAGCGCATCGCTGGCGCTTTCGAGGTCGCCGCGGCCAATCAAAGCGCGCGCCAAATCAAAGCGTGCGGCATGATCCTTGGGATTTTCGGCGAGGCGCGCCCGCAGCACATTTGGATCGCCCGCGTGTTTTGCTTCCTCCGCCAGCTCCAGCGAGGTGCGAACGCTGACGATATCAGGATCGGTTGCAGCGGCTTCCGGCGCCATATCGAGGATTTCTATAGCGCGCTCCGCGTCACCGCCCGCCAAATAGGCTTTGGCCAGACCGGCGATCGCCTTGGGATTTTCCGGCGCGGCTTGCAGCGCTTCGGCGAAAGCTTGCGCCGCCCCCCCGATGTCGCCTACTGAAAAGCTTTCCTCGCCCAGCGCGAGCAATTGCTCGAGATCCGCGTCCCCGCCGCCGCCAAGCAGGCGCTCGACGAACGCCTTGATCTGGCTTTCGGGCTGCGCGCCCATGAAGCCGTCCGCAGGCCGG
>JBEVJO010000126.1:0-5737 GCA_040510175.1 Caulobacterales bacterium | reverse complement strand
GCGACGGGCGCCGCTAAACCATCCCCAATGATCCGGGGGCAATCCAAATTCGCGTGGCGACAAGCGCTAACGGCGATCGCGCTGTTGGCGCTGTGCGTGCGTGCGCTGATCCCCGGCGGCTATATGCTCGGCGGCCAAAGCGCGGACGGCCAAAGCGTGCTGGTCACGCTTTGCTCGGCGCAAGGGCCGATGCAGATCGCCATCGATCTGGACAGCGGCGCCGTTCACCAGACAAAGGACGACGTCGATCATTCCGGCAAGACGGACGCCCATGCGCCGTGCGTGTTCGCCGCCATGGCGGCGCTCGCGGCGCCTGCACTCGGCCCGGCGCCGATTGACCTCGAATTCGCTGCGCTCACCATTCCCGCCCGCGCCGAGTATGTTCGCCCGGGTCTCGGCCTCGCCGCGCCGCCGCCGCCCGCAACAGGGCCTCCTCTGAACGCCTGATCTGAAAGCCGCCGCCGGCCGCCTTTGCGCGCCGGCCGTCTCGCAGTTTTGTCCGTCGCGCCCGCGCTTCGGATCACGGTGTTTTCCATGTCTTTCAAATTTCGCAGCGCGCTTCTCAGCAGCGCATTCGGGCTCGTCCTGGCGCCGCAAGCGGCTTTCGCCCAATCGGCGGCCAGCCTGTTCGCCAAGCCTGTCGATACGGTGATCGTGACCGCGACGCGCAATCCGGATGATCCGCCCATCGTCTCCGAGGCGCGCGAACGCCTGTCGCGCACGCCCGGCGCCGTCGCCGTCATCGCCAATGAAACCTATGAGGACCGTACGGCGCAGGGTCTGAGCGACGTTTTGCGTGATGTGCCCGGCGTGCTGGCCGAAAAGCGCTATGGCGAGGAATCGCGCCTGTCCATTCGCGGCTCCGGCATCGGACAATCCTACCACCAGCGCGGCGTGATGTTCGCCCAGGACGGTGTGCCATTCGCCGACGCGGACGGATTTTCAGACTTCCAGAAAATCGATCCACTCGGCGCGCGTTATGTTGAGGTTTACAAAGGCGGCAACGCGCTGCGTTTCGGCGGCGCGCAATTGGGCGGGGCGATCAATCTGATCACGCCGACCGGCCGCACCGCCGAATCCGACAACATGGCGCGCCTGGAAGGCGGATCATTCGGTACAGCGCGCGCGGCGGCGCAAGTGGCGCGCACCTCGGGTGACTGGGATGTGTTCGCGTCGGCTAGCGGCCTGACCAGTGACGGCTATCGTCAGCAAAGCGAGCAGAAGCAGGCACGCGGCTCGATCAATCTGGGCTACAGTTTCGGCGAAGACCGTGAGGTGCGGCTGATCGCATACGGCGCCGACATCAATCAGGATGTGCCGGGCGCACTCACGCTCAGCCAGGCGCTGTCCAATCCCAAACAAGGCGGCGCGAATGTCGTCGCCAACGATTGGGCGCGCGATCAACAGATCGGCCGCGTCTCTTTGCAAACGCGCTGGCGATTCCAGGACGGTCTCGTCTTTGAAGGCGGTGTCTACGCCACCAAGACCGATCTGCATCACCCGATCAGCATCGTGATCGATCAGCAAAGCGACAATCAGGGCGCATTCGGGCGCTTTGATTGGAGCGGCGAGATCGGCGGCCATGCCGCAGACCTTTATTGGGGCGCGTCCTATCGCCAGGGCGCGGTCGATCAGCAGCTTTACAGCAATGCCGGAGGCGCCAATGGTTTTCAATTCGGCGATGCGCGCCAGAAAGCCAGCGGCCTCGATGTGTTCGCGGAAGGGCGCTATTTCGTGCTGCCGCATCTGGCGCTGGTGGCGGGCGGCTCTTATGGCCGCGCCACGCGCGACTACACGAACTATCTGAACGCCGCCAACAATGCGTCGCGTGACTATGATTGGTTCGCGCCGCGCTTTGGCGCGCTCTGGCAGTTCGATAGCCGCGCGCAGCTTTATGCGAACGTCACGCGCTCCGTGGAACCGCCGCATTATGGCGCGCTGGTGCAATCGCCCGCGCCGGGCTTCGTGCCGGTGGACGCGCAAAAGGCCTGGACCGGCGAAGTGGGCGCGCGCGGACGGAGCGGGGCCTTCATTTGGGATGTCACTTTGTATCGCGCGCACATCCGCAATGAGCTGTTGACCTTCAACAATGTGTATGGCCTGCCAAGCGCCTTCGCCAATGCCGACAAGACAATCCATCAAGGCATCGAAGCGGCGCTGGATTGGCGCATTACCGAAGACGGTTTTCTCGGCGGCGGCCTGTCGCTGAAACAGAGCTACACCTACTCGGATTTCAAATTCGACGGTGATGCTGCCTACGGCGACAACCGCTTGCCCGTCGCGCCGGAGCATCAATATCAGGCGGCGCTGCGCTACGATCATCCGGCCGGTGTCTTCATTGCGCCATCGGTCGAATGGCGGCCGAAGAGTGTCTATGTCGATTACGCCAACACGCAAAAGGCCCCGGACTTTGCGCTCCTGTCGTTGAATGCCGGATGGACGGTGACGCAGAGCGCAACGCTCTTTCTCGACGCGCGCAATCTGACCGACAAAAAATACGTCGCCGAATTTGGCGCGGTTACTAACGCCAGTTCGCCAGGCGTGAACAACGCCGTGTTTTATCCGGGCGAGGGGCGAGCGATTTTCGGCGGCGTCTCGCTGCGGTTTTGAGGAGGCGCATCATGAACGATCCTGGCGCTTCAAGGCTGCGCAATCCATGGCCGGACTACAACGCGGTGTGGCGTTGGCATTTCTATGCCGGACTGTTGTGCATTCCGTTTGTGCTGTGGTTGTCGATCACCGGCGCGATCTACGTTTTCAAGCCGCAGGTCGAGGCCTGGCTCGATGCGCCGTTTGAGTCGCGCTCGGTCGTCCTCCATCCCACCAGTCCGCAAAGCCAAGTGCGGGCCGCCCTGATGGATAATCCGGGTGCGCAGTTTCGAAGCTATCAATTGCCGCAATCGCCGCACGCTGCGGCGCGGGTGCTGTTGGGCCGGGGCGATCGGATGATCCGCTCTTATGTCGATCCGGCGGATGCGCAGGTGCTGAAAAGCGTCGATGAAGACAAGCGCTTCATGAATCAGATTTCCTTTCTGCACGGCGAATTGGCGATCGGCGCGGCGGGCTCGGCTGTGGTGGAAATCGCCGCCTGCTGGGCGATTGTGATGATTCTGACGGGGCTGTTTTTATGGTGGCCGCGTTCGATCAAGGGACTCGGCGGCATTCTGTTTCCGCGCCTCAATCATGGCGGGCGCTTTTTCTGGCGCGATCTGCATGCCGTAACCGGCGCCTGGGTCTGCGCGCTGGCCTTGTTTCTTTTGCTCAGCGGTTTGCCTTGGGCGAAGAATTGGGGCGGGTATCTAAAAGAGGTGCGCCGCCTTACCGGCACGGCGGAGGCGGCGCAGGACTGGAGTACTGGCCGCGCCTCAGAGATTGCGCAACGCCGGGCGGCGGCAACCGAGCACGCCGATCACATGCCCGGCATGATGATGGATATGAGCGGCGATCTTTCTGCGCTAGATCGTCTGGCGCCGGTCGTCGCCGCCGCGCATCTGGCGCCGCCGGTGCTTATCTCGCCGCCGAAAGAGATGGGCGGCTATTGGATTGCGAAATCCGATGCCCAGAACAGATCGTTGCGCGCCACATTGGAACTTGATCCCGATAGCGGCGCCATTGTTGGACGGCAGAATTTCAATCAGCGCCATCCGATCGACCAAGTCATCGGCATCGGCATTTCGGCGCATGAGGGGCAATTGTTCGGCTGGATCAATCAGCTGCTGAGTCTGTCGGCGGCGTTCGGATTGATCCTGCTCTGCATCAGCGCTGGGGTTCTATGGCTCCGCCGCAAACCGTCCTCAGCGCTCGGCGCGCCGCAAGATGCCGCGCGGCCGAGGTTCAGCTTCGGCTTGCTCGGCGTGACGGTTTTATTGGCGGTATTGTTCCCGCTTTTCGGTGCATCGCTGCTTATCGTGCTGATCGTTGAGCGCACGATGCTGCGACGGATTGTGCGTGTGCGACAATGGCTCGGCTTGAGTGCTGTGGCTCAATAAGGCGCGGCGACATCCAAAACGCGCTGACCCCAGCGCGGACGCTGCACGGCGGTAAGGTCGCCACGGCCGCCATATTCGATGCGCGCTTCGGCGATTTGCGTGTGCAGAATTTTGTTGTCGTTGGAAATGTCTTCTGGCCGGATCAGGCCGGAAATCGTCAGCTCCCGCATTTCCGCATTGACCTTCACCTGCTGGCGTCCAGCGATCACAAGATTGCCGTTGGGCAGGATCTGCACCACGACGGCGGCCACGGTGAGATCGATCGTCTCCGCGCGCTTGACGCTGCCGGTGCCGGAGGATGAACTGGCGCCATCGAGATCAAGCAACTTGGACGCCACCGCCGGGCCAGGCAACGCATTGGTGATCGGCGTTTCAAGGCCGAACAGATTGGTGATGCCGCCGGTCGTCTCGCCCTTTCGCGAGCGCGCCGTGTCGTTCTGCAATTGCGCGCTGTCTTTGATGGAAATTTCGACGGTCAGAATATCGCCGACCTTGGACGCGCGCTGATCTTTGAAGAAGGCGCGGCTGCCATTGCGCCAGAGCGAGTTCGGCCCGGCGGATTCGCTTTCCGGCACGCTGATCGGCATGGCGACTGGCTCGGCCGCCGCCAAACGCGAGGGATCAGAAACGGGCGACAGCTTTGGACCGTAAAGCGCGTCACGCATGCCTTGCGTGGAGCCGCAACCGGCGGTCATCACGGCGAGCGTCGAGCATAAGAGAATCTTGTTCATCAGTTGGCGCCGTCAAGTGAGGCCACCTGTGCGGGGCCTGAATTCATGGAATAGGCTTCGATGCGTCCGGGCGCGACCAGCACGCCATCAATAGTTTTGTTGGAGCGGGCGTTGGTGGCGCGCGCTTTGCCGCCGATACGGGCGTCGGCCACTGCCTTGCCCACGGTGATCAATTGAATGCCCGGAGCGCGATAGAGGATTTGCACGCTATCGCCGCGTTTCAGATCTGGGCCTTGGCCGGCTGGGGCCGCAGTCGCGATTTTCGGCGCTGCGCTGTTGGAGGCTTCGCGCGCAAAAGATGCGGCTTCATCTGCATCGCTGATTTCGGTCGCGCCATCGCTGCGCGTGATGGTCACGGGGCCGAGACCTTCGGCATTGTCCCACACCAGACCTGCTTGTTTTGCTTTGGCCTGAACATAAGCGGCGCTGTAGGACATCGATCGCCCCACGCCGGGCGCCATGCCGAACACCGTCAGGCCTGCATCGCCCGCGCCCTCGAATAAATCGCCCAGACGGATTTCGCTGCCTTCGACCGTCACTTGCGGCTTTAGCTTCACGTCGGCGGCGAACGCCTGCGCGGCGAAACCGAACGCAGCGACAACGCTCAACACAGCTTGAAATCCGCGTTTCATTCAGGGCTACCTTGCGATCTGCGCGGTGGTGCTCATCATGTCGTCGGCGGCGGAGATGACTTTGGAGTTCATCTCGTAAGCGCGCTGCGCGATGATGAGCGCTGAGATTTCCGTCACTGCATTGACGTTCGAGCCTTCGACGAAGCCCTGCAGGATTTGCCCGAAGCCGGTGGAGCCCGGCGTGCCGATGGTCGGCGTGCCGGAGGCGGGCGTTTCGCGGAATAGATTGTCGCCCAGAGCCTCAAGGCCGGTCGGATTGACGAAGGTGGCCAGTTCGAGTTGGCCGACGATCGTCGGCGAGGATTGGCCGGGCACGATCGCCTGCACCTGACCTTCGGCGTCGATCTTTACGGCGGTCGCTTCGGCCGGCACGGTGATTCCAGGC
>JBEVJO010000125.1:0-2711 GCA_040510175.1 Caulobacterales bacterium | reverse complement strand
CGAGCCGGAGAGCCAAAAATATTTTGCGAGCTTGCGCGTGCGGATCAGGTTGCAAGTGCAGCCATTGGAATAAATGCCAACGTCAAAACCCGTCCCTTCAAAGACGCGATTCACATCTTCGAAATAGGCGACGATGGCGTCCGATAGGCTGGCCCATGGCCAATCGCCGTCGACGCCGAAATAAATCGCAGAGTCCTTGGGCTGGCCGATGGCTTCGGCCATTTTCAGCGCTTGTTCGGCGTCTTCCTTGCCCCAGCGGTTTTCAAAGGTGCGGAAGCAATTATTGTAATGCTGGAACACCACGCCGAGGCTGAGGCCTTCGCCCAGAATGATCTTGGCTTCTTCGGGCTGCAGATCCTTGCCCGGAATGCTGGGCGGCAATTGGCAATAATATCGAAACACGGTGCGGACGCCTTGCGCCTTCAGCGCCTTTGCTTTTGATGCGTCGATCCGCGCGGAGGCGTCGACGATCATCGGAAAGGCGCTGGCAACGGGCGCTGGACTGGGCGTGGGCGGCATAACGGGAGGCGTGGGCGATGGGTTCGGCGTCGTCTCGCAGCCATACAAAGAAAGAGCGCCGATCAGCGCACCGGCCGACATCAGAAAATCCCTGCGGCTCGCGGCTATGCTCATCGCGCCCTCCCAAACTGGCGGGTCGACTATAGCGGCGCGAATTGATGCGCCAAGGCGGGATCACGCATTGCCGCCATACGGGCGTGTGATCACTTCCAGAACGTGCCCATTGGGGTCCAGGAAATAGACGCCGCGTCCGCCGTCGTGATGATTGATGTCGCCCGCCTGGGTGCGCGCCGGATCGGCCCAATAGTCGAGGCCGCGCTCCCTGATGCGCCCGAATATCTGATCGAACTCGGGTTCGCTGATCAGAAACGCATAGTGCTGCAGCGCCACGTCGCCGGTCTTTGCCATGAAATCAAGCGAGACGCCATTGTCCAGATCGACAATCATGAAATGATGGAAGACGCGCGGCGCCGGGCGGCCCAGAATCTCCGCCAGAAACGCCGATGACTGTTTGTTATCGTGGCACCAGATGATGGTGTGATTGAGTTGTACCGCCATCGGATCGCTTCAACCTTTCAAAACGGTCCCGTGTGTATGGACTATACGCGCAAATCGCCGGTGAGTGCGTTTTAGCGCGTGTCGCCGTCCGGAGGCGCGCGGCCTTTGTTTTGTAAAAGCGGGACGAGTCATGGCCAAATCCAAAAACCCTTCAAGCCACAAGTGGAGCGCGGCGTTTTCTGCCTTTGCCGGCGCGACGGCCAAAATCACCGGCAAGCCCTATAGCTTTTTAGTCTGCGTGGCTGTGGTGGCGCTATGGGCGCTGACAGGGCCGCTTTTCAAATTCTCGGACACTTGGCAGCTGGTTATCAACACCTCGACGACGATCATCACCTTCCTCATGGTGTTTCTGATCCAGAACACCCAAAACCGCGACAACGCCGCCATTCAGGCGAAACTCGACGAACTCATCCGCGCCAGCGACAGCGACAACAAGTTCATCGGGATTGAGCACCTGACCGATGAAGAGCTGGAGGTAATCCTGCACGACGTCGAAGAATACGCCGTGAAGCTCCACGAAGAGCGCAAGGAGCGGGAAGCCGAAGAGGACGAGGTGGCCTCGCCCTCCTAGAAATCGACCGCGATTCCCTTACGTTCCCAATCGCCGAAACGCGTCGGTTCGGGCCCTTTCGGTCCGCCTTTTTCGCCGGTTTGCGCATTTTGCGCAGCGGCCTTTTCGGCGCTTTCTTGAGCAGCGGCGCGGCGAGCCGCCGCCTCGGCCAAAGCCCGGCGCGCGGCCGGGCTTAATTCCCGGCCATCGGCGCTATGGGTCGGAATCTCCAGGCCTAATAGGTCATCGGCGGACGCGGCTGCGGGCGGTTTGGGGTATGCTTCGGACATCTAATTTTTCACCTTACGGCCCTCTATAAACCCTGGCCGAAACGCCCCGATAGCCCCATCTGTTAAGTATGATAGCTTTTTGGAGCTGAGCGGACGTGCACGTTAAGCTAGCTTCCGCCACAAATTTAGGCGACTCTGCCCTCGAACAGGGGCAATCTAACCTCAGTGACGCCCGAATCGTGGGGCGTCTTACCATGCTAGCTCTGACGCTGGCCCTTCCGCCTGCGTTCATAGCGTTCAAGTGGAGCCACGATGTCCGACGACTTGTTCCGCACCTACGCGCAGCGTTTTGAAAGCCGGAAAGAAACCGAGATGTCGATCTCGGATTTCTTAAAAGGCTGCCGGGACGATCCGATGCGATACGCCAGCGCCCACGAGCGCCTCCTGGCGGCCATCGGTGAGCCCACCACGATCGACACCGCGAAAGACCAGCGGCTGGGCCGGATTTTCAGCAACCGCACCATCCGCGTCTATCCGGCCTTCGCCGAATTCTACGGCATGGAAGATACGATCGAGCGGATCGTCTCTTTCCTGCGCCACGCCGCGCAAGGCCTCGAAGAACGCAAGCAGATCCTGTATCTGCTCGGGCCGGTCGGCGGCGGCAAATCCTCGCTCGCCGAGCGCGTCAAAGCGCTGATGGAAACCTCGCCCATCTATGTGCTGAAGGCCGGCGACCAGATGAGCCCGGTGTTCGAAAGCCCGCTCGGGCTGTTCGATCCGGAAACTTTGGGCCAGGAAATCGAAGAAACCTATGGCGTGCCGCGCCGCCGTCTGACCGGCTTGATGAGCCCGTG
>JBEVJO010000124.1:0-20342 GCA_040510175.1 Caulobacterales bacterium | reverse complement strand
CGGGAATGGTCGAGCAACGGTCTTTCCGGATTGTTCGCCTGGCGTCGAAATCTTGCACGGTTCGAGTTTCTAGGCATGCTGACCGATATATTGCGCTTCAGTTTGCGGGCGCGCTCCGATCTAGTGCGCAATCGAATTGGCTCTACGCCGCTCGATGAATATCTCGCGGGTTGCCGCATCGGAGAGGCGTTTCGTTCAAACTATTTGTTACCGATGGGATCGGCGATTTGGTCGACGCCGACTGCAAAGCTCCTGCAGTTTCCAGCGCAAAGTTTCCTAAGATTTTTTGATAATCACAGACTTTTACATTTGTCGCGGCCCAAATGGCGATCCGTTGCGGGCGGGTCTCAGTGCTACGTTCAGCGCGTCGCAGCTGATTTGGGTCAACGTGTCCGGCTAAATTGTCCGGTGCTTGGCGTAACGCGTATATATGATGGAGTCATGGTAGAGATGCCAGACGGAAAACAGCTTTTCGACGCTGTTGTTCTGGCCGGCCACAGCGATCAAATTCTGAGGGCGCTTCGAAATCCGTCGCAGGAGCAGACACAAATCTTGTCCGCCCTTCGGTATGGCGACAACACCGCGTATTTGCATCGCGATGAAAGTCTAATGCCCAAGCGCCGCGCGGCCTGGGGCGCCTGGAATTATATGCGGTCCGCCGAATCGAACCGTGTCTGTGTCAGCTACTGGATGAACCCACTTCAGCAATTGCGGGCAGACAAGCCGGTGTTTGTAACCCTCAATCCGGAAACGCCTCCAGACCCGAGCAAGGTTTTTGCAAAGATTGCTTACGCGCACCCGTTGTTCGATCACGCTGCTTTGGCCGCACAGCGGCGCATTCACAGGATCCAAGGTCAAGGCGGTGTTTGGCTTGCCGGCGCCTGGATGGGCTACGGTTTTCACGAGGATGGAATTGTCTCGGGCCTTCGGGTCGCGCATGCGCTGGGCGCCGATATTCCATGGTCTCCGGATTTCGAGCGCTCTTCAAGCGTGGAGTCCGAGGCCACATCTGAGCAGGATGCCTTGGAGGCCGCGTGAGCAACATCGCGCCAGACCCCGGATTGTATGTCGGTTCGACCACCCACGCCCGGTCAGACGGAAGATCGCGGTTCAAGTACAATATTTTTTCGGTTCTGATTGATGTGGACAGTCCCGAAGCCGTCGCCGTTGGCGCGCTGTTCGCGATCAATCGTCCCGGATTTCTAAGCTTCTTCGCAAAGGATCATGGTGACCGCAGCGGCGCGACACTCCGGCCGTGGGCTGAGCAGACGCTTGCCTGCGCTGGCGTCAAGCTTGACGGTGGACCGATCCGTCTCCTCGCAATGCCGCGATTGTTCGGTTTTGTGTTCAATCCCATATCGATTTTCTTCGGCTATGGGCCAGATCAAAAATTGCGCGGCGTCATTTACGAAGTGAACAACACCTTCGGCGAAACGCATTGTTATGTCGCGCCGGTCGGCGGAGAGGAAATTCACACCCAACGCGCCGACAAAGAATTCCATGTCTCTCCATTTTTTGACGTCAGCGGGACATACGAGTTCAGGCTGCAACCGCCCGGCGGCGGCTTCAGCCTGAAGGTAACAAAAGCTAAGAATAGCATCCCCGATCATGTCGCCAGTTGGAGCGCCACGCGCCGGCCGTTGACGGCGGCGCAATTGATCAGAGCGTGGTTGGCGTCCCCCTTGCTAACATTTTGGGTCGTCGCTTCAATCCACTGGCAAGCGCTTAGGGTGTGGCTGCGGGGCGCCAAATATTACCCGAAACCGCCCGCGCCGAAGTCCATGATCACGATCGGCACCGCTATCGAAAGCTAAACGCGTTTACGCGTTGTTGACCGCATTGTGGAACACATATAGAACAAATTTGTTTTTGGTTTGTTCCGCGAGGCCCATCATGCTCACCTCCAAGCAACGCGAACTTTTGCTGTTTATCCATCAGCGCATCAAGGAGTCCGGCGTCTCTCCGTCCTTCGATGAAATGAAGGATGCGTTGGATCTGGCCTCCAAATCGGGCATTCATAGGCTAATTACCGCCTTGGAAGATAGGGGTTTTTTGCGCCGCTTGCCGCATAAGGCTCGCGCTCTCGAGGTTTTGAAGATGCCGGAAGCTGCGGCGCCGGCGGTGGCGCCGCGAGCCCGGACGGGCTCCAAGCTGGCAGTTGTTGGCGGCGGCGTAGGCAAGGAAAACGGCGGCAATTGGCTGCCGGTTCTTGGCCGAATCGCGGCGGGCGTTCCAATCGAAGCAATCCAGAACGAGGTCAACAAGGTTGCCGCGCCGGCGGACATGTCTGCTGACGATCATTTCGCGCTCGAAGTCAGCGGGGAGTCCATGATCAATGCGGGCATTCTCGACGGTGACTTCGCGCTTCTGCGACGCGCAGATCAGGCCGAATCGGGCGACATCGTTGTCGCCCTAATCGATGACCAAGAGGCAACGCTGAAAAGGCTCCGCCGGCGTGGTAACTCCATCGCGTTAGAAGCGGCCAACCCCGATTATGAGACAAAGATCTACGGACAGGACCGCGTGAAAATTCAGGGGAAGCTGGTTGGCCTTTATCGGCGCTACCACTGAGCTAGTTTGCCTTTGTCCAAGGCCGTTCGCCGCGGCGCTGCTGGACGGTCTCCATGCGGTAATTGTCTTTGGTCGCATAAATCGTTCCGCCACCCTCTCTGGCTAAAAACTCTGGTGTCAGCGTCAGCTGGTTTCGGCAGCGTGCGGACATTTTTTGCTTCGGGGTAAGGACGATGGCTTTGCGTCCGAGACAGGTGGGTTTGGCCGCTGCCTCGTTCTGCATGAGGAACAGCCCAGCATCACGCAGCCGTAAAACGTAGCCTGTTTCCGTGGCGAGCGCTTTCCGCTCAATCATCTCCAGTACCTCGTCCGGACCCGCGCCCATGGCTTGCCGGAATCGCGTTTGCTCAAAGCTAGTTGCGGGCCCGCTTGAGCGCACTACGCCTGACGGCGTCTTTGCAAGTATCGTCGTGGTGTCGGCGCTGATGATCATCAGCGGTTTGGGAGAGAGCGATATGCCTAACCAAGCGATCGAAAAGAACACGGGTGCAGTGAGTTTCGCCAATCCGTGCAGCAAGCAAAGGCTTAAAAGTCCTGCTGTAGCAAATAGCAGCCAGATCGGATGAAATGCTGGAACTGCGCCAATGGCGTCCGGCTGCGCACTTATCCAACTAGCGAGATCGAGAATCCTTTGTGATCCCCATTCGGCGATTAGCAGTGGAATGTCCGCTAACCCGAAAGGCGCAAGCAACAAAGCGATCATGCACGCGGGAATAACGATAAGTCCGATTAGCGGCGTAGCGGCTAGATTCGCAGCAAAGCCATAAGTCGCGAAAGTTTGGAAATGATACGCGCTATAGGGGGCCGTCGCCGCCCCCGCGACAAAGCTCGTCAGTGCGGCGGCGAACACCGCGCGCGGCGCTGCGTGGACCCATTTGAACTCGCCGTCTGGTCCTGCAGCGACCCGACGCTCTTTGTAGATTTCAAACGCGGCGACGAGCGCCATAGTCGCCGCAAACGACATTTGAAAACCCGGCGACATCAGCGACTCAGGCATGGCGATCAACAACACCAAAGCGGCTATCGCAAGACCGCGCATCGTGATGGCGGGTCTGCCGATCACGATTGCGCCAAACGCCACGGCCGCCATGATGAACGCGCGCCCGGTTGCCGCGCCACCGCCTGTAAGCGCCCAGTAGAAGGCGCACGCCGCGAGCGCGGCCACCGCAGCAATCGAGCGAATGGGAACATAGAGAGGCAGCGGTCCTGCGACCGACAACGCCGTCCGCACCAGGAGAAACGCAAATCCGCCAACGAGCGTCATGTTCATGCCGGACACGGCCAGAAGGTGCGTCAGTCCCGCACTTTGCATCGCCTTGATATCGTCCTGCCCGATGGCGCTTTCATCGCCGGTCGCCAAAGCTGCGACAAAACCTGCAGCGCTGCCCCCGGAGGTGGCTCCCAGGATGTGATTGGTGATGCTGCGCCGTTCAGCAGCCAACCAAGACCGGATGCGTTCTCCGGTAGAGCGCGCCCGAGGCGGCACGGCCGGTTCGCACGCGCGTAGCGCATAACCGGACGCCCCCACTCCCGTGAAATAGGCGCTACGCGCGAAATCGTATCCACCGGGTGTCACCGGCGCAGGCGGCGCGGTCAGTCTGCCGAAACACGAAACGTAGCGTCCAGGCGCCACCCCTGAGCGTTCTGGCGCCGCGATTTGAATACGCCGGGGCATGTCGGCTTTTGCGAAACCTTCAACCCATGCCGTCGTCAAAACGACTCGCCGCAGTCGCGGGCCGACATCGTCGCGCTCAACCCATCCGTCAAACGCGACTGGCGCGGGCAGCGTGTTTAATATCGGCGCGGCCGCTGCCTGGGTGCGAAGCGCGCTGGCCCCAAAACCGAGGCCGACAAGTGCGATTCCCGTCGAGATTGCGAAGAACCAGCGCCAACCTTGAACCTGGCCGCGCAAAAGCCAGTAAGCGCCGACGGATAAAGTCAGGGCACCTGCGATGATCCACAGCACCGTGTTGGCGGGGGGCTCAAAAGGCAGGGCAAAATAGCATAACACGCCGCAACCAAACGCTACAGGCGCCCAAACTGCCGCAGCGCCAAACCGCCAGGACGCAGCCATGTCCCGGCGGAATTTTTCAACGGCGTCTTTCGGATGCTTTAGCCATTCAAAAGCGTGTGTTATGCGCAAGCGCATCTGACGCTCTTGGCGTCTCCCCTCCAACGCGCGTGCATCCATGCCTGTCGTCACCCGCTTTGCGCCCTCCCCAACAGGATACCTCCACATTGGCGGTGCGCGCACTGCCTTGTTCAATTGGTTATTCGCCCGCTCTCAGGGCGGAAAATATCTGTTGCGGATCGAAGACACAGACCGGGAGCGCTCGACGCAAGCGGCGATTGACGCGATCCATGATGGACTCAACTGGCTGGGGTTGAACGGCGACGAACCCGCCGTTCTGCAGTCCACGCGCGCTCACCGTCACAAAGAGGTTGCCGAGCAACTGCTATCATCTGGCGGAGCCTATCGGTGCTTTTTGTCCGGGGCTGAGATCGAAGTTTTGCGAACAGAGGCGCGAGAACTGGGCAGACCTTTTCGTAGTCCGTGGCGCGATCGTTCCGATGGGTCCGCCCTTGGCGACTTCACTATTCGCCTACGGGCGCCAGATGCCGGCGTTACTGCTATCGAAGATCGCGTGCAGGGTTTGGTTGAAATCGCCAACGACCAGATCGATGACTTGATCCTGCTGCGCTCCGATGGCGCGCCGACCTATATGTTGGCCGTCGTTGTCGATGACCGCGACATGGGCGTCACCCACGTCATTCGCGGGGATGATCACCTGACGAACGCTTTTCGCCAATTATGCATCATTCGCGCTTTAGGCTGGCGGGAGCCGGTCTATGCCCACATCCCCCTTATTCACGGCCCGGACGGCGCCAAGCTATCAAAGCGCCATGGGGCGCTAGGCGTCGACGCCTACCGCGACATGGGGTTTTTGCCGGAGGCGATGCGGAACTATCTGTTGCGGCTCGGATGGTCGCATGGCGATGATGAGATCATCTCGACCGAACAGGCGATCCAATGGTTTGACCTCGAGCACATCGGGCGTGGGCCGGCGCGGCTGGATTTTGACAAGCTCACTTCGGTCAACGCGCATTACTTACGCCAGGCCGATGATGAAAGACTTGTAACGTTATGCGTCGATCAAATGCGGACGCTGGGCTGGACGCCCAGCGATGCCGAAATCGCGCGAATTCGTTTGGGAATGCCAATATTTAAGACCCGGGCGAAGACCGTGGTGGAGCTTCCAAAGGAAGCCTCTTTTCTAATCGCATCAGCAAATAAAAATGAGGCAGGTCCGCCGCCGCCGAGCAATAATGATCCGGAAACCAGAGCGCGGCTCGCGCGGCTTTCAGATGTGCTTGCAAATGCAGCCACTTGGGATGCAGAAACGATCAATATAACAGTCAAAAACTTCGCTGGCGCAGAAGGCGTCGGCTTGGGCAAAATTGGAGCGCCCCTCAGAAGCTTGCTGACAGGCGGCGCGCCGGCGCCGGATTTGGGCAGTTTGCTTTGGCTCTTGGGGAAGGAAGAGGCGCTTTCGCGCCTTAACCGCAGGCTGAACGACTAATGCAAGCCGCGATCGCGGCGAGGAAAAGGTGACGAATGGATAACAAGGCCAAAAAGAGCGGCGACGCTAAGCTCAGCCTGGACGGCAAAGAATACGTACTTCCGATCTTGTCGGGCTCGACCGGACCGGATGTGCTAGATATCCGAGCGCTTTATGGCGCATCCGGGTTGTTCACCTACGATCCCGGGTTCACCTCTACGGCGAGCTGCGAATCCCAGATCAACTATATCGACGGCGATGAGGGCGTTCTGCTCTATCGCGGGTACCCCATCGATGAGCTCGCCAACGAGTCGAACTTCCTCGAAGTTTGCCATTTGCTGCTCTACGGCGAACTGCCGACGGCCGCCGAATTTAAAGCGTTCGAAAAGGCCATCACCTACCACACCATGGTTCACGAGCAGCTGAACCAGTTCTTCCGTGGGTTCCGGCGGGACGCGCACCCGATGGCGGTGATGTGTGGCGTCATGGGCGCGCTATCTGCCTTCTACCATGACTCGACAGACATCGACGATCCGGTGCAGCGCAAGATTGCGAGCCATCGTTTGATCGCAAAGACACCGACCATTGCCGCGATGGCGTTCAAATATTCGATCGGCCAGCCGTTCGTGTATCCACTCAACGATCTCGGTTACGCCGAAAACTTCCTGCGCATGTGTTTCGCGGTGCCAGCTGAAGACTACAAGGTGAACCCGGTGCTGGCCCGTGCGCTGGACCGCATCTTTACGCTGCATGCTGATCACGAACAAAACGCATCGACCTCGACGGTGCGGCTTGCTGGTTCGTCAGGCGCCAATCCGTTCGCCTGTATCGCGGCGGGCATCGCGTGCTTGTGGGGTCCTGCGCATGGCGGCGCCAACGAAGCGGCGCTCAGCGCGCTTGAAGAAATCGGAACCGTCGATCGCGTGCCGGAATATGTGGATCGCGTGAAGCACAAAGAATTCCGTCTGATGGGCTTTGGTCACCGCGTGTACAAGAACTACGATCCGCGCGCAAAGGTAATGAAGCAAACTTGCCACGAAGTCTTGGGCGAACTTGGCGTTAAAGACGATCCCATCTTCGAAGTGGCGCTTGAACTTGAGCGCATTGCTTTGAGCGATCCGTTCTTCATTGAAAAGAAGCTCTATCCGAACATCGATTTCTATTCGGGCATTACGCTGCGTGCGATGGGCTTCCCGAAAGACATGTTCACCGTGCTGTTCGCTCTTGCGCGCACGGTCGGCTGGATCGCACAATGGGGCGAAATGATCTCTGACCCGACGCAAAAGATTGGACGTCCACGCCAAGTTTACACGGGCGCGACCACGCGCAGCTACACACCTCTTTCGAAGCGCGGCTAACGAGTTAAAGATTGCTGCAAAATCACGTCCGCGGCGATGCTCGCCGCGGACGGTTTGCCCCGGCCCATCGCCTGTAAGGCGGCGTTTTGTTTCCCAAGCTGAACGTCGCGCGCGACCTTGTCGGTTAGAAGCTTCTGAAGCACCGGCGTTAAAGCCTCTGGCCTGCAATCCTCCTGCAAAAACTCAGGCACGATCTCGTCATCGGCAGCGATGTTGAGCAGTGTTACAAATCGCCCTTTAAATAGGAACCGCCGGATTAGGAACGCCGTGATAGCGCCGACGCGATAGCCGACGACGATGGGCGCACCTTGTAAGGCGAGTTCCGTCGTGACGCTGCCAGAGCATGCTAGCGCGACAGTTGCGGCCGCGAAGACGTTTTGTTTTTGCGCTTCGTCTGTGAGAACTAGGGCGTCTGGAAGATTTGTCATCAACTGCTTCACCCTGCCGCTGACGGTATCGGCCGCAAATGTCATCATCCGAAGATCGGGAATGACGCTCCGAAGCCGCTTCACTGTCTCCAGGAATGTCGGGCCCAACCGCTCGACCTCAGCGGGACGGCTGCCAAACAAAACCAGCAATAGAGGCGTGCCGAAAGCAATGTTGTGTGCGCGCCGAAATGCGTCGCCATCACCGTGATGGATCGGAGCGTTCGCGACTGGGTTCCCGACGACGGTGCAAGGCAACCCGTATGGGGCGTAGTATTGGGTCTCTATGTCGTAGATGCACAATAAATGATCGACCGTTTTTGCCAGCGTCTTGGCGCGCCCGGGCCGCGACGCCCAAACTTGCGGGCCGATATATTTGATGAGGCGCGCGCGAGATCCGATTTTCCGAAGGGCCTGCGCGACGCGTAACGTGAAGCCCCACGAATCGATCAGCACAACGACGTCGGGATCAAAGCGCTGAATTGCTGCGGTGGCTTCTCTGACCCTTTTCACGACGTGCGGATAGGCTTTGAGCCCCTCGATAATCCCGAGCACGGACAATTCACTAATATCGAAAGGGCTGTCGACGCGTTCTTCAGCCATTCTCTTTCCGCCAATACCGGCGAACGAGATTTCTTCAGAGCGAGATCTAAGCGCTTTGATCAAATCGGCGCCCAGTCGATCGCCGGATGCTTCAGCCGCGACGATGAAGACTTTTAGAGCGGCCATTTAGCCGGCGACTTCTTCGGGCGAGAAACCATACAGGGAAATATCGAGACGGTTCGCTGCGGCAATACAGGCTTCGCGTTGCAGTAGAAGACTGACGCCAGCTTCAAACGCCACAGAGCGTAAGCCGGCCTGCGCCGCGTGTTCAATTGTCGCCAAGCCGATCGTCGGCAGGTCCACCCTAAGCTCTTGCGTCGGCTTGGGGCGTTTGACGAGCGCGCCCAATGGCTCCTTTTGCGATCCGCGTATGCGCGCAGGAAGTCCGGCAACGCGTTGAAGCATCGCGTCTGTGCCCTCCTGCGCCTCGACGGCGAGCACCAAACCGCTACATACGACGCAGCCCTGACCGATGTCCAAGCCTCCGATAGTTGCCGCGACCGCGGCTCCCTTTTTGATGTCATCTAGCGTTGCTTCGTCTAAGACTGGACCAGCGATGAGCCCGGCCGGCGCTAGCAATTCGCCGGCAATGTCTTGCGCGCCGATCACGTTAAAGCCTGAGCGCTCAAATTCTTCCACGATAACGCTGAGCAGTGCGTCGTCGCCGCGCCGCGCCGCAATCACAACCTTCGGGAGCAGAATCGCGCCACGAGCATCCAACTTGAGCGATTTGAAATCCGGTCGCGCCAAGTTGCCAACCAGCGTCACGGCATCGACGCCAGCATGTTTTAGCGCGTCAAACCGGCTACCGATTTCGCCGACCTCAAACGCATGACCGCCATATTTATCAAGAGCCGCATGCGCGTTGGAGCCCAGTCGTGAGATGACGAACGACCGGCCCTGCGCTGTGCAGGCTTCGGCGATCAACACGGGCAGTTCCCCAGATCCGGCAACGATCCCCAATTTACGCCACTGAGATGGAAGTGGGGATGACACGCTGATCTCTAACTTAATCGATCATTGCTCGCGCGGCATGACCATTGCGGCGAATTCGGCTTCGGCCGCGCGTTTGCCGCGTACGACGCATTCGCCCTTAAATTTAAAAACGCTGCCGCGGTGCGCGGTGGCGTCGACGTTCATTTCAACCATGTCGCCAGGAACAACCGGCTGCCGGAAGCGCGCGCCGTCGACGGACATGAAGAAGACCACGTTGTTTTCGACATTCACGTTCAGGCTCTTGCTCATCAGGATGGCCCCGGTTTGCGCCATCGCTTCGATCAGCAGGACGCCGGGCATGACGGGCTTTGCCGGAAAGTGCCCTTGAAAATGCGGCTCGTTGAACGTCACGGCCTTGTAGCCGCGGATCGACTTCATGGGCACGTAATGACTCGCGCGGTCTACCAAAAGCATGGGGTAGCGATGCGGCAGCAAGCGCAAGACTTCTTCTATGCCGATTTCAGTCTCGAGCCCGCTTTCCGCTGCACTCATCTGTTCGCCTTATGCTTCTGAACGACGGCGCGCCGCCCGGGCTAACCACGCGGTTTCTTTCAGCCATTGTCGCCTTGGCCGCGCGGGATAACCGCCCCATACCTCACCTGGAGGAATGTCGCAAATCACCCCCGCCCGGCCAGCCAGAACGGCCCCGGCCCCAATATTGATATGATCGGCAACGCCAACCGCGCCGGCCAAAACCGCGCCGTCTCCGATCGTCACGCTGCCGGAAATCCCCGTACAGGCGATTATGACCACGTTCCGGCCGATGACGACGTTGTGCGCGACGTGTACCAAATTATCGATTTTGGAGCCTTCGCCAACAATGGTGTCTCCAAACGCTCCTCGATCCACACAGCTGCCTGCTCCGATGCTTACCCGGTCCTGGATGATGGCGCGTCCAAATTGCGGCATCTCCTGTGATGCGCCGTCCACATTCACTAAACCGAAACCAGGCCTACCAATGATCGCGTTCGGTCCGATTACGACTTGGTCGCCGACCAGAGCGCACTGAATTGACGCGCCTGCGCCGATGGAGGAATCCTGTCCGATCGTCACACCGCAATGCAAAACTGCATTTGCACCTATTCGTGCACGATCGCCGACGCGGACGCCGGACCCGATCACCACGCCGGGTTCAATAACGACGTTCTTGCCGATCTTCGCATCAGAATGGAGATGGGGACCGGACGAAAGCGCTCTTTCGCTGACCAGTGTTTTGGCAAGTTTGGCGAAGGCTGCTTTTGGTTCTTCAACGCTGATGGCGGCAAAGCGCGCGCCGGGCGGGATTGAGGCGCCGTTCTTGACCAGGACAGCAGCGGCTTGAGTGTCCGCCAACTCGCCCGCATGACGGCGAGCGTCTTCGCAGTATGTAAGCGCGGATGCGCCGGCCGTGGTGAGGGCCCCTACCGTATCAACGAAGGAGTCCACCGCCGCATTTGAGATGGTGCCGCCGCACAGGAGGGCGAGCTCAGAGGCATTGAGCCCGGCGGTGAGACGCTGAAAAAAACGTTCGTCCGGCTGAACGCCCCCGCATGCGGGAGCGTTTTCGCTGGACGTATGAGAGCGTTGGCTCTCGATCACTGCTGGCCGGCCGGCTTGTCCGGCAAGTTGACCTTGGTGACGGCGATCGTCTTCACCGCAGCATCCATTTTGGCGATGGCGTCTTGCGTGATATCGATTTTGGGATCGACGAACACCACTTCTCGCACGTCAACCACGAGCGACGCGCCGCGATCCTTGATGATTTTTTCCAGGATCGGCTGCGCCGCCTTTTCGAAATCAACGTCGGCCTTGTTCTGTGTGGCGATGAGTTCTTGCGTCCGCTTGCCGCGCTTCTGGTCAAACGCAGCCTTGCGCTTGTTCAGGGATTCAACGCGGGTCTTCAGATCGTTGCGGCCTTGAAGCTGTTCCATCGTCAGGCCTTGTCCAGCTTTTTGAATGGATTCCAGCTCGGTCTCGAGACCTTTAGCTTCCGGCGTCAGTTCGGCCTCTACAGTCTTTGATATAGCTTGCAGCTGCGTCTGGATGGATTTGCCTGCAGCGGTCTGAGCGATCAGGCGGCTGCGATCTAGGGCTAACACCATATCGGCAGCGTAGGCGGCGGGAGCCGCTATGAGCATGAGCGCGGCCACAGAGCCAGCGAGAACGGTTTTAAACATTTTATGCCTCTTAGAAATTGGTTCGTGAGGTGAACCGGAAGCCTTGCGTTTCATCGTAGTCCTCCTTGGCGAGCACCTTGGAGAAGTCAAACTGCACAGGACCGAAGGGTGAATCCCAATAGAGACTGATACCCGCCGCGGCCCGAAGGCTGGTATCGTCAACCACGGATAGCGTGGTCGTCGCGTTGGATACGGGCGGAATTTTGTCGCCCTTGTCCAAGAGAGCCAGCGTGCCGAACTCCGTGAACAAGCCCGCCGATATGCCATATTCCTTGGGCAGACCAAGCGGGAATGACAGTTCGAAGGAGCCAATGCCGTACGCTTTGCCGCCCAGGGCGTCACCACGGGTGACATCGCCGGTGGTATTGTTCGTCAGCAATTCCCGAGGACCGATGCCCGCTGCATCGAAGCCGCGGAACGAGTTGCCGCCCTTGAAGAAGCGGTCGTTGATCCGGACGTTATCGCCGCCCCAACCCTCGATGTAGCCTGCGGAAGCGCGGAAGCTCGCCACGATCCCAGGAAGAAGACCACGATAAACAGAACCTTCGATTTCGCTACGGACGTACTGAACTTCGCCGCCGACGCCCGCGAAATCCTGGCTGAAGGAAGCGCGATAGCCGCGCGTTGGATTCCTCACGTCATCGCGGTGATCGATATTGAACGAATAACCAACCAGCGATGTCAAAAACTCACCTTGCTGGCGGCAAATCAGCGGCCGCAACACTTGGCCGCAAATCAGAGTGCCAGCGGTGATGTCATCCAGACGCAAGGTGTAACGTAGTCCAAGTGAAGAATATTCACTAAGCGGAAAGCCCAAACGAAGCCCCGCGCCGGTTGTCTTGGACTTGAACGACGCTTCGCTGAGGTAGTCTGACTCGGTCGCGAACAAATCGAACCCTGCCGCCACATCGCGTCCCAAGAAGCGTGGTTCGGTGAAACGAAAATCGATCGACTTGCGTCTTGAGCTCGTTGCGATCTGAAACTTTACGTACTGGCCGCGCCCGCGCAGGTTTCGTTCGGTCAGCGAGATATCGAACAGCGCTTTTTCGTACGATGAGTAGCCGGCCGAAAACGAGACTTCGCCCGTTGGCTGTTCTTCGACTTTAACTTCAACAATCGATCGATCCGGCGCCGAACCCGGTTTGTCGGTGACTTCGACATTTTTGAAGTAGCCGAGAGCTTTGACCCGAGTCTTCGACCGATCGAGGAGAACGCGGTTAAAGCCGTCGCCCTCGACGAGTCGCAATTCGCGGCGGATGACGGGGTCAATCGTGCGAGTATTGCCGACGACATCGATGCGCTCGATGTAGACGCGTGGGCCTTCATCCAATTTGAAGTTGATATCGATTGTCCGGGCGTCAGGATTACGATTGATCCCCGGCCGGATATCGACGAACGCGTAACCAGCGGTGCCTGCGGCATAGGTCAGAGCATCGATAGATTTTTCGATCTTGTCGGATTCGTAGATCCTGCCTTCTTTGATCGGAACGACCGCCCGCAATGCGTCGGGCTTCAATTTTGAAAGTGCCGTCTCAACTTTGATTTGGCCGAACTTGTACTTCTCGCCTTCGTCGACGGTGAAGGTGACGTAAAACGCCTTCTGATCAGGCGTGAGTTCAGCCACTGCCGAGACAACACGGAAATCGGCAAAGCCGCGATTGGTGTAGAATTTCCGGAGTTGTTCCCGGTCATATTCCATTTTGTCGGGGTCGTAATTGTCCTTTTGGGAAAAAAACTTCCACCAATGCGATTCTTGAGTCGCCAGACTCTTTTTAAGCTGGCGGTCCGAGAATGCCTTATTGCCGATAAAATTGATCGACCGAATGTCCGAAACAGGACCTTCCTGGATTTCGAAAATTAGATCGACGCGATTTTGCGATAGCTCTTTGACCTGAGGCGTTACCGTCGCGGCGAAGCGGCCGGACCGGCGGTACAATTCGATGATCCGCTGCACATCGCCTTGAATGCGCGCCGGCGTGAAAACGGCGCGCGGTTTGGCCTGGAGTTCTTTTGTGAGCTTGTCGGTTTTGAGGTTCTTGTTTCCCTCGATCTTCACTTGATTGATGATCGGGTTCTCGACCACCGTCACAACTAGACCTAGGCCCTGCTGCTTAATGCTCACGTCCGCAAACAAGCCGGTTGCGAACAAGGTTTTTAAGGAGAGATCGATGCGCTGTTCGTCGAAGCGATCGCCGGGCTGGAGCGACAGGTAGGACAGCACCGTGGCGTCTTCGATGCGCTGGGTGCCTTGAACCTGTATCGTTTGAATAATCGCGCCGGTTTGAGCGCCCGCCACCTGCGGCGTGGTTCCCGGCGGCGGCGTCGCGGACGACGTTGGTGGTGTAGCGGTTGCAGGCGCTGGCGTGGCGCCCTGCGCTTGCGCTGCTTCGGCCGAAATCGACACGGCGAAGGCCGCCATCAGTCCGGCGCTTAAGTTACGCGTCTTCATGCTCATGCCGACGCTCCCCGCGTCGCCCCCCGCGACTGCCACATTTAGGAGAAAATCCCACCCAAGAACTTGAGTAGGCCGAGATTACCTAGGTCATTCCAGAAAGCGAACACCATCAAGCACATGAGCGCAGCGAGGCCAAGGCCATACCCCACCTCCCGCAGTCGTGCGCTGGGTTCCTTTCCACTGAGTCCCTCTACGGCAAAGAATAGTAGATGTCCGCCATCCAATACTGGGATAGGCGCCAGATTGAAAAGCCCCACGCTCACTGACAGGACAGCGGCAAGGAAAAACAGCGCTGTCGCGGATTGGCCAATTTTCGAAATAAGGCCGCCCTCCCCGGCCTCAAATCCCATTTTCGCTGCGTCACCAGAGGCTTTGCCAATGGAAAGTGGGCCGCCGATATGTTTGGAGGGCGCCTCACCGCGGAAAATTGCGGTGATGTAACGAATAGTTTCGCTGCAGATGAATCCCGTGAACTTCACGCCTTCGCCAACGGCTTGCAGTGGATTGTAGCGCAATCGCTCAACCTTGCCGGAAGCCTGCAACCCTAGGCGCCCACCCACTTGGCGGCCGCCGAACTCGTTCTCAATGCTCGTTGAGGCAGGTGAAACGGTGAGCGTCTCTTCAAGACCGGATCGAAGGACTTCAACCTGGAACGTCTCACCGCCTCGGCTCAGCACGATGCGGCGGAAGTCGTCAAAGCTTTCGACGCCTTTGCCGGCTGCTCGAATAATGCGATCGCCTGGCTGAAAGCCCGCCGCCGCTGCAGGCATATTCGGGCTAACCTCACCGATGACCGGGGCAAGGATGTTTTTGCCCGCGACCGCAAAAATCAATGCGAAGGCCAAACTCGAAAAAACAAAGTTCGCCAGTGGCCCTGCGGCGACAACGGCCGACCTTCGCCAAAGGGACGCTTTGGCGAAGAGGCTTTCTCCGGGAGCCAAGCCTTCCTTTGGAAGTTCCTCAGCGAACCGCACATATCCGCCAAGCGGTATCGCACCAAGCTTCCAACGGGTGCCGCGACGGTCTGTTCGGCCCCAAAGCTCTTTGCCGAAGCCGAGAGCAAACGCATCCGCGCGTATTTTAAGCCATCGAGCAACTTGGAAGTGTCCGAATTCGTGGACAAAAATGACCAAGCTCAAGACGGCCAGAAAAGAAACCACATAAACAATCATTGGGGCTCGTTTAGCGTTCCGAAGCAGGATTGGGAGGTTTCACGACGAAAATCTTTGGCGGTGTTCGACGGCGACCCTTCTCGCGGTCTCATCGAGTGTGTGTACGTCTTCAAATGTCCTTGGCTCAGCGCCCGCAGCGATAAGGCCGTGAGCAACCAAAGCTTCAAGCGTCTCAGTCACCAGAGCGGCTATATCAAGAAAAGCAATTTGGCCATCCAAGAACGCGCGGACAGCCACTTCGTTGGCGGCATTCAGGGCCGTCGGCGCGCCCTGTCCCATTTTCATCGCCCCTCGCGCCACCTCTAAAGCGGGAAAACGTGTGAGGTCTGGCGCTTCGAAGGACAAATTACCGATCGCCGCTAGATCCAGTCGCGGCGCAGTGGTCTGAATGCGGTCGGGCCACGCCAAAGCGTGCGCGATTGGAATCCGCATGTCCGGCGCGCCAAGCTGCGCAAGCACCGATCCATCTCGATACGACACAAGGCTGTGCACAATCGATTGCGGATGAACGACAATCTCGATGCGCTCCTCCGGCACGCCAAACAAATAAGCTGCTTCGATGAGTTCCAGCCCCTTGTTCATCATGGTGGCGGAGTCGATCGATATCTTTTGGCCCATGGCCCAATTGGGATGATCCAGGGCTTCGGCGGCGCTGGCCTTTCGCATGCTTTCGAGCGAATGCGTGCGGAAGGGGCCGCCGGACGCGGTGAGGATAAGCTTTTCAACGTCCTGCGGCCGGCCAAGCACTTGAAAGATTGCATTGTGCTCTGAATCCACCGGCAGCAAGGTCGCGCCGTGCGTGCGGGCCGCGTCCATAAACAGACTGCCGGCGCAAACCAAACATTCCTTGTTGGCAAGGGCGACCTTCGCGCCGCGGGCCACGGCCGCCAGCGTTGGCTTCAAGCCCGCAGCGCCGGTAATTGCTGACATCACCCAGTCGGAAGGACGTGCGGCGGCATCAATGACCGCAGAATGTCCAGCCTGCGCTTGGATTCCGGTGCCGGCGAGGCCGGTGCGAAGCGCGTCCAAATGCTTTTCGCTGGCGATGACTGCAACTGATGGGCGCAGTGCGCGAGCCTGTTCGATCAGCAGTCCAACATTGTCACCGCCGACAAGCGCTTCGACCGCAAATTCGAAATCCGGCGCTTCAGTGAGAACAGCCACCGTCGAACGCCCAATGGAACCGGTGGAGCCTAAAATGGTGACGCGGCGCATACGATGTGTCCGGTCAATTCTTTGCTGACGCCGAGTCAGCAAGATGCACATCGGGCGTCACTGACGGCGCCCAGTTCAGGACGATTGCGCAAAACAGACTCGCAGCCATCAGGGCGTCCAAACGATCCATTACACCGCCATGGCCAGGGATCAGGCCGCTCGCATCCTTGACTTTAAAGTGGCGCTTTACCAGCGATTCAAACATGTCGCCGAACTGGCCAACCACGGAAATCACTGCGCCGGCGAGCAGCCACAAAACCCAGGCTCCGCTGACCACTGCGCCGACGATACTTGCAGCAAGAGCGCCAGCCGCAGCGCCTCCTAGAAAGCCCGCCCAGGTTTTTTTGGGGCTCGTTTCGGGAAATATTTTTGGGCCGCCCACAGCCCGGCCAACGAAATAGGCTGCAATGTCAGATGCCCAAATCGTAAGGGCCACGCCGAGTGCGAGGGTCAGTCCGTCGTCAGGCCTGTTTCTGACCCAAACAAAGGCCGCGCCGGGAGCTGCGACGTAAATGGCGCCGCAGAACGATTCAAGGCGCGCTACCCAGTTGTCACGCAACAGCGCGGCTACGATGGCGCAGCCGGCTAAAAATGGCGCCATCCACTGCACGTGGCCGAAGGCAGATAGCAAGGGACAAAGGGCCGCCCCGACGCCGAGCACAATAGAGGTGGGTAAGGGACGCTCGGGCGTCTGCATCTTGGACCATTCATAGGCCATCGCCACGCCTGCAATACCCGCTGCAATCCCGAGCGCCAAACCGCCCAACCAGATCGCGGCCACTCCAAGGGGCAATAAAACCGCCGAGGACAGCACCCTTAGGGTGAGCATTTGGCTCATCATTTGCGGTTTCGACGGCGCAGGATCGGCGACAATCAAAGGTGCTGCGACAGGATGAAAGTCGCGCTCAGGCTGTGACGTCATGGTCACGGCCCCCATAACGTCTGTCACGCGCGCAATACTCATCAATAGCGGCCTGCAGATGAGTTTTTGAGAAATCAGGCCACAGAACATCCTGAAAAACGAATTCGGTGTAAGCGCACTGCCAGAGCAAGAAATTGCTGATCCGCATCTCGCCGCTGGTGCGGATTAAAACGTCCGGCGACGGGAGGTCTTTTGTATGCAAAAACGCCTCGAAACGCTCTTGCGTCACGTCACTAGCACGAAGGCGTCCTTGCTCGACTTCCTCGGCCAATTTACGCGCCACGGCGACAATCTCGGCTTGGCCTCCATAATTAAAGGCGATGGTGAGATTGAGTTTGTCGTTGGTTAGCGTCGAACTTTCCGCGCGCTCGATCATGCGGATGATATCGGAAGTGAGCGACGAGCGTTCGCCGATCACTCGAACACGCACGCCTTCGCGCGCGAGGCGATCCAGGTCACGATTTACGTAAAGACGAAGCAGTTCCAACAGCGCTTCTACCTCGTCCGCCGGGCGTGACCAATTCTCGGTCGAAAAGCCAAAGACGGTAAGATATTTGACGCCCAACTCACCAGCCGCTTCGACCGTGTGGCGGAGGGCCTCGACGCCTTGGCGATGGCCAAAGACCCGGGGCATGTTTTTACTTTTCGCCCAGCGGCCATTGCCATCCATAATAATGGCGATGTGCTGCGGGACGTGCGCTGTGCTGGGGCGCCCTGCCATGGATGGCTCTAATTTGGGCTGCGACATGCCGACTCCCAGCGGCTCACAAAGAGCCTGCGCTCAGACCTGCATGATCTCTTCTTCTTTGGCCTTCAAGCTTTCGTCGACCTTCTTAATGTGATCGTCGGTGGCTGCCTGAACTTGGTCAGCGATTGTCTTATGCTGATCCTTGCCGATAACGCCGTCCTTTTCCTGCTTCTTCAGCGCGTCCATGCCGTCCCGCCGGACGTTGCGGATCGCCACACGCGCTTGTTCTGCGTACTTGCCAGCCATTTTGGCGAGCTCCGTCCGCCGCTCCTGGTTCAATGGCGGGATTGGCACGCGGATCATCTGGCCTTCCGAGACGGGATTGAGCCCGAGACCTGCCGCGCGAATGGCCTTGTCGACAGCGCCGGCCAGCGCGCGATCCCACACCTGAACGGTCAGCATGCGAGGCTCAGGCGCCGAGATTGAAGCGACCTGATTAAGCGGCGTCGATGAACCATAGGCGTCGACATGAATGGGTTCGAGCAGGCCTGCGGACGCGCGGCCCGTGCGTAACCCGGCAAATTCCGCCTTCAGGGCAGTCAACGCCCCATCCATCCGGCGTTTGATGTCGTTCAAGTCAAACTGGGCATCGGCGGCCATGTTAGCCCTCGTATTTTTCGTTGCTGATGACGGTGCAGAGACCCGTCCCGTTCAGCACGGCCTCGAGACTGCCCCGCTTGTGGATCGAAAAGACAACGATCGGCACATTGTTGTCTTTGGTCAGCGTGATAGCCGAAGAATCCATGATTTTCAGCTCTTTCGTGAGCACGTCAAGGTAACTCAACCGGTCATAGCGCGTCGCAGTCGGATCTTTCTTCGGATCGGCGGTGTAGACCCCATCCACCTGTGTTCCCTTGAACAGGGCGTCGCACCCCATTTCAACGGATCGGAGCGCCGCCGCCGTGTCGGTGGTGAAGAACGGATTGCCGGTGCCGGCGGCGAAAATGACGATGCGGTCCTTTTCCATGTGCCGCATGGCCCGCTCGCGGACAAACGGTTCGCAGACGGTCATCATCGGAATAGCGGACAAAACTCGGGCGTCCAAGCCCACATGTTTGAGCGCGGCTTGCATCGCCAGCGCATTCATGACAGTCGCGAGCATACCCATGTAATCCGCGTTGGCGCGGTCCATGCCCTTCGCGGCGGCCGCCAAGCCACGGAAAATATTGCCGCCGCCGATCACTAGACAGATTTCGGTGCCGGACTTGGCAGCGTCCGCAACCTCAAGGGCGATACGCTGACAAAACTCGTTATCGATCCCATAGGCGCCGGTCCCCATAAGGGCTTCGCCAGAAATCTTCAGCAAAATGCGCTTATAGCGGCGTTGGCTTGGTTCGGAAGTATGGGAGGTTTCTGTCATCAATCTGGTCCGCCGACTCGCTGCTTTAGAGTGTACCTAAAGGCTCAGCGCTCGTCCAAGCGCCGGCTAGACCTCCACAAAGATGTTCTGGCGCGCCTTGCGAGCGCGCCAGAGTTTCATCTCAGCCTTTTGTCATCGCCGCGACTTCGGCAGCAAAATCGTCTTCTTTTTTCTCGACGCCTTCGCCCAAAGTCAGGCGCGCGAACTTCGCGACCTTGATCGGCGCGCCGGCGTCTTTCTCGGCTGCCTTCACGGCGGCTTCGACGGTCTTTTCCGGATCCAGAACGAAGTTCTGCTTCACCAGCACAACTTCCTCGTAGAATTTCCGGATCCGGCCCTCGACCATCTTTTCAATGATGTTGTCAGGTTTACCGGATTGCTTGGCTTGCTCGACAAAGATCGACCGTTCGCGGGCTACCGCGGCTTGATCGAGATCTTCCGTGTTGAGCGACATCGGTAAGGCTGCCGCGATGTGCATCGCGATTTTCTTGCCGAGATCCGCGAGAACCGCTTTGTCGCCCGTCGATTCCAAACCCACCAAAACGCCGATGCGGCCGATACCGTCGCCGGCGGCGTTGTGGATGTAGGACGCAACAACGCCTTCCGGCACCGACACGTAGGCCGAGCGCCGGAGCGTCATGTTCTCGCCGATCGTCGCCACCATATTTGTGATGTGATCTTGGACCGATCCTTCGATGCCTGCGCCTTTGCTGGCCTTGATCTTTTCAATGTCGCCTTTGGCAGGAAGCGCCAACGCCGCCACCGAACGCGCAGCATTTTGGAACGTGTCGTTGCGCGCCA
>JBEVJO010000123.1:0-7409 GCA_040510175.1 Caulobacterales bacterium | reverse complement strand
AAAGCACCTCAGTCAACTTATCTGTTGACAGGGTGCTGCAGGTCCACTCATTTTCCGCTATGGGAGGAACCGGCGGCACGATAATGTCTGCGCACAAGAAGCGCCGAGAGAACTCATGACTGCCGGGCCGGGAAAAGGCTTCAACGCATGAATGCGTTTCAAATATGCTCTGACGTCATGCCCTTGGGCGATGTGCTGGTACGCGCTGCACTGCGGTATCCTGAGCGCAAGGCAATCGTGTTTCCCGACTCTTGCATGACTTATTCGGAACTTTTGTCCGGCTCTATCAATGTGGCGCGCGGCCTCGTCGCCTATGGCGTAAAACCGGGCGAAAAAATCGGCCTCTTGATGAACAGCGGCTCTGAATTCGTCACGGGATTTTTCGGCGCGGCATTGATCGGTTGCGTCGTCGTGCCGTTGAACGCGCGGCACAAGGCCGCCGAGCTGACTTACATTATCGACAATGCGCAATTGACCGGAATCATCACGTCCGCAGCGAACACAAGCTATGTCGATTTTCGCAAGGTCATTTCGTCGGTTCTGCCTTCATTGCAAGACGCCACGGATGCATCAGCGCTGGATTTAGCCGAAGCCCGCCATCTAAAGCGGATCGTTCTGCTGGCGGGAGAGTCCGCGCCGGGCTTTATCGATCCTCCGTCCTTTTTCGCGCGCGGTAGTGGCATTTCAGAAACTGTAATCGACGCGGCGCGGCGCCGCGTGCGCGTGCGCGACATCGCGCTGATCATTTATACGTCCGGGACCACGGCGAATCCCAAGGGCTGTATGCTAACCCATGAAGCGATTGTGCGAGGACCAACGGAGCGCGCGAGCTCCCGCCTCGCCGCCGACGGCGTTTGCGTGACCTGGGGCGGCGGCCCGCTGTTTCACATCGGCACTCTGTCGCCCTTCGTTGGTTGCCTGGGCGCCGGCGGCACATATCTGACGGACGAATATTTCGACGCGGGCCGCGCTCTGAAACTAATGGCGCGCGAGGGCGTCACCTTGGCCTTTCCATGGTTCCCCGCGATGATTCAAGCGCTCTTGGAACACCCGGACTTCCAAGCGAAAGAGCTCAGCACGCTGCGCCATATGTTGTTGATCGGCCCCGAAACCCTGATTGATCGGGTGCAGTCCGTACTCCCGCAAACGGATGTTCTCCAGGCCTGCGGCATGACGGAAACAGCTGGCATTTTCGCGATTAGCGAAGTGGGCGAATCGCGCAAGCTGCGCACCACTACGCAAGGAAAGCCCGTCCCCGGAATTGATGTGCGCATCGCCAGCCTAACAGGCGAAGGCGACGCCGCGCCGGATGAAATCGGCGAGATCCTGGTGCGCGGCTATTGCGTGATGGAAGGCTATTACCGCGACCCCGCCAAAACAGCCGAGGCGCTGGACGAAGGCGGCTGGCTGCACACAGGCGATCTTTATGCGATGTCACCCGAAGGCAATTTGACCTTTAACGGCCGCTTGAAAGACATGCTGAAGGTGGGCGGTGAAAACGTCGCCGCTCTGGAAATCGAAGCATTTTTGGCGCGTCACCCCGCGGTGCGCATTGCCGAGGTGGTCGGGCGCCCCGACGTTCGGCTGGATGAGGTGCCGGTGGCGTTCGTGGAATTGCGCCCGGGGCACGCCGCGACCGAGGAAGAGCTGATCGCGCACTGCCGCGGCCAAATCGCGAATTATAAAGTCCCTCGCGCCGTGTTTTTCATGAAGCCGGAGCAATGGCCGATGTCCGCCACCAAGGTCGACAAGCGCGCTTTGCGGCTAAGGGTGCAGCAAGCCTCAGCGTGATGCGCTTGAAGCGCGCCCGCGCGCCGGACGGCGATCCATGCCCGCAAAGAAAATATCGCAAAACGCCTTGGAGATGTCTGCTGCTTTGACCGCCCCGTTGGGGCGGTGCCAACGATGGGTCCAGTTGAACATGCCGAATAGCGCGTTCGCCGCCAATGTTGGCGATACGTCTTTACGGAAAAAGCCCTGATCGATCGACTGCTTTATTAGATCAATCGTAATCTTTTCAAACCGCCGTGTTTGCCTCAGGATTTCCTGCGCCCATGGATTGGACTGATGGGTAACCTGATGCATTTGCTCCTGAATGTAGACAAACATATGAGGGTAGTTGTCCTCGTACGCCTGCATCAATTGTTCGAAGACCTTACGCAGCCTCTCAGGCGGCGTAAGGTTCGCATCGCCGGCGATTTTTTCGCACATGGAAATATTGCTCGCAACGCCGTCTTTGATGCATTCACGAAACAGCTCTTCCTTGCTGCCTACGTAGTAGTACATGGTCGCCCGATCGAGACCAACGATCTTGCCTATGTCGGCAAGCGTCGTGGACTGGTAGCCATTGTCCTTGAAGAGCTGCGCCGCAACGCTCACAAGCTCGGCGCGTTTGGCGACGTATTCCGCGTTGCCTTCCTGCAGGGCGCTTTTGCGCCGTCTGGAAATATTGCTGCTTTGAGTCATGCCTATCGCCTATCGTGAACCGTCCTGGCGCGCCACCGCCGTTTTTTAGGACGCGTGCGGTACAATCGCACATTTTGAAGCATTGGATCGAGGTCTTAGCCCGTCCCGCCCCTCCCAGCGTTGAGCTTGAGATGCGCTTCTCCAGCCCGTACGCTACTGTTCATCGCCCCCGCCTCCTGGTTTTCGCGGCGGCGCTTAGCTTGGTCAGCGGCATCGCCAAGGTCGTTTCGATCAGCGCCAGGGAGTCTTCCAAGGCTTGCTCAAAGGTTTCCCCGCCCGCGACATCCGTGCCCTCGCCGTGCTCGTCCACATAGGTCGCGAGAATGTTCAGAAAGACCAGCGATCCGCTCACCAAACGCCGTTGCGCGACGCCGTCAGGCAAATGACCGACGCATCCCTTCAATAGATCAAATATGCGCGCAAGATTGGGCGGCGGCGGAATGTCGAAATCACCGAAGGTCGTGGATCGCTGCCGGAGCAAATATTGGCACAAAAAACTGGCATAGGACTTATTGCCCTCGGCCCGTTGCAGTTCCAGCTGCGGCACATAGAGCATCTCAAGCAACGTCCGCATTTGATGCAATTTGTCATCGCGCTCGGCGGCGGCGAGCATCATTTCCCGCCGTCCTTCCATTTGAAACATGCGGTGAGCGAACACGGCGCGGACCAAGCCATCGCGCGATCCAAAATGGTACTGCACGGCGTAATGGTTCTTTTGCCCCGCTTCTAAAGCGATCTCTCGAAGCGACGCGCTTTCGATACTCGTCGACGCAAACAATTTCTCCGCAGCCAAAATGATCTTCAGCTTCGCTTTCGAAAAGGAGCCAGTAGCGGGAATGGGTTTGGTCGTCAGAACGTTCAAAACAAAATCCTATTGAGGCACATAGAGGACTCCTTACGTCCTTCCTGAACGCGGTCAACCGCCAAGAGCCAAGAGGCCGCGACCTCCTGGCGCCACCGTATCTCGCGCCATTTGATGCATAACCAGCGCCTTTTTTTGACGGACAGACTTGCAATCAACACAAGCGCTGATAATACTAAGTCAATCGACTTAAACTAGGGCGATGAAGACTTACATCCAGCTGGGAGTGACGGGTTTGGCGCCTAAGCCAATCCGGCATCCCCAAAAGATGCGTCCCCACAGGCTGCGAAACGACGGTCTGGGCAAAGAATTTCGGAGGAGAACGTCAAGATGGCCATGCAAACGGGTCTTATATTCCATCCCTATATGCGTCCTGGGCGCACCGCCCGCGAGACATTCGACTGGGGCGTGAAGAGCTCCATCCATTGTGACAAGATCGGCTTCGACACCATGATGGTTTCGGAGCATGCCTCGCAAGTATGGGAGAACATCCCAAACCCCGAACTTATCTTTGCCGCCGCCGCGCTGCAGACAAAGAACATTCGCTTTGCGCCGATGGCGCATCTTCTTCCGCACCAGCATCCCACCAAGCTCGCCATCATGGTAGGGTGGCTCTCGCAGATTCTGGAAGGCCGCTATTTCATGGCGATCGGCGCCGGCGCCTATCCGCAAGCCTCATACATGCACGGCATTAGAAATGGCGAAGACACCGCATTCTTGAATGAGATGGTGCGCGAGTCGCTCTTCATCATGGAGAAGATCTGGACGCGCGAGCCGTTTTTTTATGAAGGGCGATTCTGGGACGCGGGTTATCCTGAAGAGGCCCCGTCAGAGGATGACCACGACGAGCAGCACAAGCTCGCGAACTTCGCGCCCTGGGGCGGCAAATTTCCAGAACTCGCAGTCACCGGCTTCTCAAAAAAATCACCGTCGATGAAGTTGGCGGGCGAGAAAAACTTTAAGCCGATCTCGATCTTCTCAGGGCTTGAAGCGCTGAAAATGCATTGGGATACCTATGCGGAAGCCAACATAAAAGCGGGGTTCACGCCGGATCGATCACGGCACGCTGTGTCTCAGACTGTCTTTTGCGCCGACACGGACGCCGAAGCCAAGAGATTGGTGATGGAAGGCCCCATCGGTTATTGCTTCAATCGTTACCTGATCCCCATCTGGCGGCGCTTTGGTATGATGGACGGCTTCGCGAAAGACGCCGGCATCAGCCCGGACAAAGCGGATCTCGAATTCCTCGTCGATAACGTCTTCGTGGTCGGCTCTCCGGACACTGTCGTCGAGAAGCTCAACACCCTCTTCGCCGCGTGCGGCGGCTGGGGCACGCTGCAAGTCGAATCGCACGATTACTACGACGACCCCTCCCCATGGTTCTATTCATTGGAGCTGATCGCCAAGGAAGTCGCGCCGCGCATTTCGCTTCCAAAGACGAAAACGTGACCGGACAACCGGCGGCGCCAACCGCAAAAAAAATAGCGGCGGCGAAATAACGGGAGGAATTTATGGGTGTCTTAAACGGCAAGGTCGCGATCGTCACCGGCGCCGCACGCGGCATGGGTGAATCCCACGCCAAGCGCTTCGTCGCTGAAGGTGCCAAAGTTGTGTTGACGGACCGCAACGCAGAGCAAGGCGGAAAGCTCGCCGCTGAACTTGGCCCGAACGCTTTTTTCATTCACCACGACGTGACGGATTTGGCGCAGTGGCGCAATGTGATTGAGCAAACGGAAAAGCACTTCGGACCGGTCAATATACTGGTCAATAATGCGGGCATTCTTGGCCCCATGGCCAACACCGTCGATCTGACGGAGGAGGGCTATCTTCAAGTCTGCGCAATCAACCAGCATTCCGTGTTCCTGGGGATGAAGGTAGTAATCCCGTCGATGCTGAAGGCAGGCAAAGGCTCGATCGTCAACATTTCGTCGATTGCGGGTATGGCTGCAAATTACGGCTTTCCCAGTCTGGCTTATGTCGCGAGCAAATTCGCCGTGCGCGGCATGACAAAAGCGACCGCCATAGAATATGGCCCGAAGGGCATCCGCGTGAACTCCGTCCATCCCGGCTTCATCCAAACGCCGATGATGGTTGAAGCCACGGACGAAGCCGGAGGCGATGCGCTGTCGCTGATTCCCTTGGGCCGCATCGCGGACCCGTCCGAGGTCACCGAGCTTGTTCTCTTCCTCGCTTCGGATGCGTCCTCTTATATCACAGCGTCAGAGCACCTCGTCGATGCAGGTATGATGGCGCAATAGAACTGGAGGCGCTCCAATGCCCACGGATAACCAGTCCGCCAAAGACTTGGTCGCGAGATATTTCGCGACGTTTTCCACCGGCAACGTCTCCGGCTTGCTCTCCATGATGACGGATGATTCCGTGTGGTGGGTGTCTGGCAGCGTCGACGGCTTCTCGGGATCGTATGGCAAGCAGCAATTCGGGCAGCTACTAGCGGGCGTCGCCGGTGTCTACAAAACTGGCGCTCTTCAAATCACCCCACACGCGATGATCGCCGAAGACGGCAAGGTCGCCGTGGAGGCCCAAGCCTATGGCGAGCTGAAGAACGGCCGCGTCTATCAGAGCAAGTATCATTTTCTCGTCGAAACCCGCGACGGGAAGATTTCAGCAGTCCGCGAATACATGGATACGCTGCACGCCAAGCAAGTATTTTTCGAGCCATAAAGCCGATGGGTTCCATCGCGCAAACTAAGTTTCGAGCTTGAGATTGGCGGACAGAAAATTAGTTGTGAGGTTTCAGCCCATGGACCTAGCCAATAAGAAGATTATCGTCACCGGGGGCGCACAGGGCATCGGTGAGTCCGCGGTCCACGCTTATGTAAAAGCAGGCGCGCAGGTCTTTTCTCTAGACGTCAATGAAGATCTCGGCGCCAAATCCGCTGCGCACGCCAACGAAGCCGGACCTGGCGCCGTGACCTTTCTCCAATGCGACATCAGTAATCGCGCTGAGGTGGACGCGGCTTTCGACACCGCCGCAAAGCGCATGGAGGGGCTTGATGTGCTCGCTCACATTGCTGGCGTGCACCGCCACGCCCCTACGCACAACGTGCCGGATGATACGCTCAGCTGGATGTTCGCCATTAATGTGAATGGCACGATTTATACGAACGGCGCGGCGTACAGGCACATGAACGGGCACGGCGGCGCCATCATCAATTTCGGCTCTGAATCCGGACTGACCGCTGAAATCAACAATGCGGTTTATGGCGCTTCAAAAGCAGCGGTGCACACATGGACCCGCAGCGTAGCGCGTGAGTGGGGTCCCAAAGGCATCAGAGTGAATGCTGTGCTGCCCTATGTCGTGACGCCCATGTACGCCAAGTTTCGCGCAGCCTTATCGCCCGAGAATCTGGCGGCCCATGATCGCGCCACGGCGGAACAAATCCCGTTGGGCGGTAAGTTCGGGGATACCGACGCGGATCTGGCGCCGGTTCTTGTCTTCCTGGCGAGCGAAGCGTCACGGTTCATTACGGGACAGCTCATTCCGGTCGATGGCGGGCTCATCTCGGTGCGGTAATTAAGCTGCAGTCATACCGCCATCAATGACGTGCTCCATCCCCGTAATGAACGAGGACTCGTCGGACGCTAAAAACAGCACGAGATTTGATACTTCAGATGGATCCGCCAACCGGCGCAACGGGATCATCGACAACGCGTCGCCGCCCTCCTCATCCGTCGCGGCAGCCATCATCGGCGTCCGGATGTAACCGGGATGCACCGAATTCACGCGGATGTTTTTGTCGCCGTATTCAACCGCAACTTGTTTGGTCATGCCGCGCACTGCAAACTTGCTGGCGACATAGGCAAGGTTGGGTGCGCCGTAGATCGCAACAAGCCCCGCAACGGAAGAGATGTTCACGATAGATCCACCGCCGGCTTTAATCATGGATGGGATGACGGCTTGCATGCCGAGAAAAACACCGGCTTGGTTGACGTCACAAACCTTTTGGAATTGCGCGAGCGACAGTTCGGTGGTCGACGCCAGTTGTCCCAGTATGCCCGCATTGTTGACGAGCACATTTACCAGACCGAACTTTGCTTCGCCTTCGGACACGACGGTTTT
>JBEVJO010000122.1:0-2679 GCA_040510175.1 Caulobacterales bacterium | reverse complement strand
TTTCTTATTGACCGGGCGATCCGAATTTACCCGCTGTACTGGGTGGCGACGGGGCTCCTGATATTGCTTTTTGCGCTTGGTTTCCGGCCTGCGGGTCTGCAGGCGTTCGACGCCGGAAACGTCGTCACATCGTTCCTCTTGATTCCGCATGTTCGCGCCGACGGCGAGCCAAAGCCGATCCTATCGCTTGGCTGGACGCTTATTTACGAGGCGTTTTTCTACGTCATGTTCGCGCTGACATTTTTTATGCGCTCGCAAATTCGGTCGGCTTTGGCGATCGGCGGAGTCTTCTGCGCCCTACTCGCTCTGCCGTTGGTGTTCGATCCGATGCCTCATGCGTTGGAGTATTTTACGAGCGCCCTGTTGCTGGAATTTGTGGTCGGCGCCCTTTTGGCGATTCAATATGATCGAAACCGATTTATTGCGTCCAAAGCACTGGGATGGGGCGCAATTGCATTGGGCGTCTGCACGATTTTGGCGCTCGACTTAATCGCGGACGTGGGGCCTGCCGGGAATCATTGGCTGCGCTTGGTTATGTACGGACTGCCGGCGACCCTGATCGTCGCGGGCGCGCTCTCTCTCGATCGGGCTGGGGTGCCGTGGTCCAGTCGAGCGCTGCTCCTTCTGGGCGCGTCGAGTTACGCAATCTATCTGTTTCACATGCTGATGCTGCAGCCCGCAGGAAAGATCATTACGTTTTTTTTGGGCGGGTTCGGCGCCGCCGCCCTTCCCGTGGCTGCACTGTTATTGCTGGCGGGGGCCGCATTGTTTGGCGTCTTGATGCATTATGGATGTGAGCGGCCATTGCAGCGCCTTCTCAAGGCGCGGGTAAATCCGAAGACGATGGTGGCCATCGCGAACTAGGCCTTACAAACACTTGCGCCCGTCATTGGTCGAAGGAAAAGCAAAAGCGTTGGTGGAGCCTAGCGGGATCGAACCGCTGACCTCCTGCATGCCATGCAGGCGCTCTCCCAGCTGAGCTAAGGCCCCATTTAGTCCCAGGCCGGTTTGGGAGCCGGTCCGTTCGCGAGGCGCGGAACATAGTGTCCGCTCCCATTGCGATCAAGACTTATCGCATCTCGGGCCACCCGGAAAAATGGCGGCCGGATAGGGTTTAATTGTCGTCGTCGTCGCCGCCGATATCGCCGATTTCTTCTTCGAAGGCGTCGTCGTCTTCCAGAAACGGCACGGTGTCGTCGTCTTCAGCGTCTTCAACCTCGACATCGGCCTCCGAAAAGCCATCGCCCAGATCGTCGTCGCTGGTCACCACGGCGTCGTCGTCTTCTTCGATCAGCGTGCCTTCCGGCGCGTCATCGACGACTTCCTCGAGTTCAGCTTCCGGTTCGGCGTCTTCGTCGTCGGCGACCGCCACTGCCTCTTCGGCTTCGACCGCCTCTTCCTCTTCCTCAGCGGCGGGGTCAAAGCCGCCGGTACGCGCTTTCGCGCGGCGCGCCCGGAACGCTTCGTCGCCTGGGTCGAAGGCGAAGGCGCACTTCGGACACACCGCAGGGCGGCGGGTCAGATCATAAAATTTGCTGCCGCATTGAGGGCAGGTTTGCTTTTCGCCAACATTGATCTTGGGCACGGGTTTTCCGACGATCCATCTGCACGGGCGCGATCGCTTGCCACGTTCACCGCGCCCTGTCAAAACCCCGCGATCCTTAAGATGACGATTTCTTCCAATCCCCTCGCCGCAACAGCGGCGCCTCAGACTTCTGGGCTGTCCGGCGCGGTGCAGGCGCCGGGCGATAAATCGGTGTCGCACCGGGCTTTGTTGCTGGGCGGGATGGCCGAGGGCGAGACCCGGATCACCGGTCTTTTGGAAAGCGACGACGTTTTGAACACCGCCAAGGCGTTGGCCGCCTTGGGCGCGACAGTGACCCGGACGGGGCCAGGCGCCTGGGTGGTCAGGGGCGTGGGCGCGGCCGGCTTCAAAAGTCCGTCACAAACCCTGGATTTCGGCAATGCCGGCACCGGCTCGCGTTTGGCCATGGGTGTTGTCGCGGGCTATCCGATCGCAGCGACCTTCGATGGGGATTCCTCCTTACGCGGCAGGCCGATGGAGCGGATTCTGGCGCCATTGCGCCTGATGGGCGCCGAGGCCGACACGGCGCCGGGCGGCAAACTTCCTTTGGTTTTGCGCGGCAAGGCGCAATTGCAGGCGATCCGTTATGCGCCGCCGCAAGCTTCGGCCCAGGTAAAGTCGGCCATTTTGCTGGCGGCGATCCACGCCAAGGGCGAGACAGTCATCGACGAAGCGCACGCCACCCGCGACCATTCGGAAAATATGCTGAATGCCTTCGGGGCGACGGTGGAGACTCAAGCGAACTTGCTGCGCCGGATCGTCAGCATTCAGGGCGGGGCGCAGCTAAGGGGCCAAAGCATCGCAACGCCAGGCGATCCGTCCTCGGCCGCGTTTTTGGTGGCGGCGGGCCTGTTGATCCCCGGATCGTCCGTGCGGGTGAATGGCGTCATGCTGAATCCGACGCGCATTGGCCTGTTCGAGACGCTGCGGGAGATGGGCGCGGATCTGTCCATCGAAAATGTCCGGCTCGAAGGCGGTGAAAAGACTGGCGATTTGGTCGCGCGGCACTCGGTGTTGAGGGGCGTCGAAGTGCCTCCGGACCGCGCACCGTCCATGATCGACGAATATCCCATTTTGTCCGTGATCGCCGCCTT
>JBEVJO010000121.1:0-5813 GCA_040510175.1 Caulobacterales bacterium | reverse complement strand
AACAATCCGCTGCGTATCGTTGGCCGCCAATGAATGGTCGGCTGATCGAACAGGCGCGGACCATGCAGGATGGCCCCGCCCTTCGGATCATCCGCGCCGAATACCACGTCCTTGATCCGCGCCATCGAGATCGCGCCGGCGCACATGGCGCAAGGCTCCAGCGTTACATAGAGCGTCAAATCGTGCAGCCGGTAATTGCCGATCGCCTTGGCTGCATTGCGCAGAGCCGCGATCTCCGCGTGCGCGGTCGGATCGTGATTGGCGATCGGCGCATTTGCGCCTTCGCCCACAATGATTTGCTTTTCGATATCAGCAATTACCGCGCCGACCGGGACTTCACCTCCGCGCGCCGCGTCCGCCGCCAGTTCCAAAGCGCGGCGCATGCAAGCCTGGTCGAAATCGGTGAAGCCCGTCAAAACCAACGCCGCCATTTGGCCACGGCGAACAAAGAGCCGGCGGCGAAAAACATTGTCAGGAGGGCGGAGGGATAGCCGGCGCGGCTGTGCAATTCGGGCATGAATTCGAAATTCATGCCGTAGATCGACGCGATGAAGATCGGCGGCGTGAACAACAGCGTGACGATCGACATCACTTTCATTGCTGAGTTCTGTGATGCGGACACAAGGCCCAGAGTTGCGTCCAGAATGTAGGTAAGATTGGACGCCAAGGCCTCGCTCTGCCGGCTCAATTCCCGCAAGTCGGAGCCGATGCTGAGCATCCGCTCCTTCTCGATGCCATGACGGTCTGCTGCGCCGGCGGCGAACTGCACCAAACGATTCAGGCTGGACAAAGAATCCCGCGCTTTGGCGGCGAGGCGGCCTTGGGCGCCGAGGGTGCGCAGCGCCGCGCGCAGATTGGGTTCGCCTTCGCCGGTTTCAAAGACTTCCTTGGCGAGCGCGTCGGCTTCATCGCGTGCACGGTCCAGAAGGTCCGCGATGCGCTCGACGACGCCTTCGATCAAGGCGGCGAACACTTGTGCGCCATTGCCGGCGGTTTCGATGCGCGCCGCGGCGCGTCCCTTGCCGATTTGAAATGCGCGTGCGGCCATGGTGCGGACGGTGACCAATTTGCCGTTGGCCAGAATGAAGGCGACGGGGTCGATCTCTGGCCGTTCGTGGGTGTTCAAAAGCAGCACCGAGGCGATCATCGTCAGCGCGCCGTTCTCCTCGAACAGTCGCGCGGAGTCCTCGATCGCCCGGCGCTCCTCTGGCGTCGGCGCGTCGATGCCAAGGGCGCTTTCGACCGCGCGTTCCTGATCGGGCGATGGATGCAAAAGGTCGATCCAGATCGCCGCACTGCCGCGCATGGCGCCTGTCCCGGCTTCCGCCGCACACAAGCGGCCGTCGGCGCCTTTGGAATAGACGTGAATCATTCAGGCTCCGCGATCGGCCTTATCGCCTTGCCGACGCTGTAAGCATGATTCAGCAAAAGCACGAAATGCATGCGATCAGGCGGTCACGGCGAAGGAGATCCGGCGATTGCGCGCCGCCGCTTTGGCGCCCGTGCTCTTATCGAGCAGTTCGCTTTCGCCATAGCCCTTCGGCGTCAAAATCGCGGCGGGGGCGCCTTTGCCGACGATATAGTCCTTCACGGCCGCCGCGCGCTGATCCGATATGCGCAGATTGATGGCGCGCGATCCGGAACGATCCGTGTGGCCGCCAATTTCGATTTTGTACGCTTTGCATTTGCCGGCGATTGCCGCGGCGCCATCCAGAGCGGGCATGGCGGAATCCGCCAAAGCCGTTGCGCCGGTGCTGAAATTCACGGTTTCACCGGCCATCATTTCCTTGAAGGCTGCGTTGCAGGCGTCGGCGGTGGGAGCGTCGCCAAGCGCGAGGACAATGCGCTTCGCGTCGGCGGTCAGATGCGCATAAGGATCAGGCGGCGGCGCGGCTGGCGCAGACGTGTTCACGACCTTCGGTGTCGAGGGCGGCACGGCGGAGGTCTGCGATTGACAAGACACCAGCCACACGGCGAGCAATCCGAGGACAAAGCAAATCAGCGGCCAATTGCCCTGCGGTTTGCGGGGGTCGGCAGTTTGATCGGTGCTCATGCGAAGCCCTTTCCCATCCATGCGCCCTCGGCGCCGAGGCGTGGCCCAGAAACTTGGACGATTAAAACGTTAGACAGATTCAGTGATCGCCTCAATTCTGCCTCGCCTGGATGACGAATTGCGCTCTTCACAAGCCAACCCAAATCAGCGCACACTTGAGGTTGAAGGAATCGCGCATGGATTCAAAGCATAGCGTCTCGCGTCGCAGCGCGCTGACCCTGTTGGGCGGCGGAATCCTGGCGGCAGGCCAAGCTTTCGCCTCGCCAAAAGAGGCTGAAGCGCCGGCTCTGGACCCAAAGGGACTGGTCCGTCCGGAACTTTTGCAGGCAGCGATCGCCGCCGCCGCTGATAAAAAGATCACCGACCGCTCGCGCTTGCTGGTCATGGATTTCAAACGCCACTCCTCCAAGCCACGATTATATCTCGTCGATCGCAGCACGGGGATAGTTGAGGCTATGAATTGCGCCCACGGCATCGGCTCCGATGCGCGCCATTGCGGCTATGCCTCCGTGTTTTCCAATGTGCCCAATACCAGCGCCTCCTCCTTGGGTGCGTACCGTATCGTCGGCATGGGCCAGGGACCGAAGCACGGCCCGCATCTGGCGCTCGACGGACTGGAGCCCAGCAACGACAAGGCGCGCGAGCGTGCGATTATCATACACTCCGCCTGGTACGCCGAACCGGACCGCGTGCGCGAATGGGGCAAGATGGGGCGTTCGAACGGCTGTTTCGCCACGTCGGACGCCGATCGTGACAGGCTATTCGCGGCGCTGAAGCCCGGCACGCTGTTGTTCGCCGGCGCTTAGCGGTTGAAGGCGCGCCAGGCGATATCGCGGCGGCAGAAACCATCAGCGAAATCGATCAAATCTACGGCCTGATAGGCGCGGTCCACAGCTTGGCGCAGATCGTCGCCGATCGCCGTGACATTCAGCACGCGGCCGCCGCTGGCCACAAGCTGGCTGTCTTTCAGGCTCGTGCCGGCATGAAACACCTTCACGCCTTCGATCGCGTTGGCCTTGTCCAATCCATTGATCGCGCCGCCAGCTTTCGGCGTGTCCGGATAGCCTTTGGCGGCCAGCACCACCGTCACCGCTGGGCGTAAATCAAATTCAATGGCGGGCGCATTGGCCAGATCGCCATTGGCGGCGGCGAGCAGGATCAGCGCCAGATCCGATTGCAGACGCATCATCAGCACCTGGCATTCCGGATCGCCGAACCGCGCATTGTATTCGATCAGCTTCGGTCCCTGTTGACCGATCATCAGACCGGCGAACAAAACGCCGCGATAAGGCGCGTGTACGTCCGAGAGGGCTCGCAGACTCGGCTGCACGATCTCGGCCATCACGCGATCGGTCATGGCCTGATCCAGAATCGGCGCGGGCGAATAGGCGCCCATGCCGCCGGTGTTCGGGCCTTGGTCGCCGTCGCCGACGCGCTTGTGATCTTGCGCGCCGCCAAAAGCGATGGCGTTTTTGCCGTCGCACAACGCGAACAGCGAGGCTTCTTCGCCCTCCAGGAATTCTTCGATGACCAGTTTGGCGGACGCGGCGCCGAACTTGCCGGACAGCATTTCGTCGATGGCGGTTTCGGCCTCGTCGCGCGTCTCGGCGATAATCACGCCTTTGCCGGCGGCGAGCCCATCCGCTTTGATCACATAAGGCGGCGTCAGCCCATCCAAGAACGCCTTGGCCGGCGCCGCTTCCGTAAATGTTTGCGAGGCGGCCGTCGGCACATTGGCTGCGGCGCAGAGATCCTTGGTGAAAGCCTTGGAGGCTTCGACCCGCGCCGCCGCTTGCATCGGGCCGAAGACGGGTATGTTCAGCGCGGCCAGTTTGTCGGCTAGGCCAAGGGTAAGCGGCGCTTCCGGGCCGACCACGACCAGCGCGACTTTTTCATCGACGGCCAGCTTTGTAAGCGCCTCGACATCTGTCGCCTGCACGGGCGCCAGGCGCGCTGCCTCGGCCATACCGGGATTGCCGGGCGCGCAAATGATCTCGCTGACGGACGGCGATTGGGCCAGCCGCCATGCGAGTGCGTGTTCGCGGCCGCCGCCGCCGACCAGGAGAATCTTCATGCCGCACGCCTTGCCGCGTGGGGTAGGGCTAGGTCAAGTCCCGCCCGGCTTGGCGGCGCCGAGCCAGCGCACGAAGCGTGAGTTCGGATTGGCCCATTCCATGCGGGCGAAGCGGCGGGAGATCAGCCAGCGTTCCCCCTCCTGTTGGTATTCGTCGTCATAGGTGCCCGAATGATCCAGGCCCAGTTCGGTGATGACGGTGATGTAGTGGCGGGCCATGGCGCGGCGGGGCCCGAGCATTTCGATCATGGGCGCGGCCATGCAATGGCGCTGGAAATTGCCGGTTTGGGCGGCGGCGCGTTTGCCGGCGCCGGCGCGCAAGGTTTCGATGATGTGCTCTGGGCCTGTCAGCGTCGGGCCGTCCTGGATGCTCATCACGGCGTCGGCGGTGAAGACGCGGCGCAGTTCATCGTAATTCCGTTCGTCGACAGCCTTGTTATAGATCGACACCGTGTGGCGAATGGCTTCGCGCGCCAGCATTTCGTCGAGCGTCATAACTATCTCCCTCTTGACTCATTCTAACCCGGATCGCGGAGCGGGGGATTATTATTCCGCGGCGAGATCCGGCGCCTCCAGAATGGTGACGACGCCATTATCGCCGTCGACGGTGATCGTCGCGCCGTCCGGGATGTAGAGCATCGCATCCTCGACCTGCACGGCCGGAAAACCATATTCGCGCGCCAGCAGCGAGCCATGCGCCAGCATGCCGCCGGTTTCCAACACGATGCCCTTGATCAGCATAAACACCGGCGTCCAGCCCGGATCGGTGGCGTTGACCACCAAAATTTCGCCTTCGCGCACGCGTGGGATTTCCGAGAGCGATTTGATGACGCGCGCGGTGCCGGTGACCACGCCGCGGCTGGTCGCCGTGCCGTGCAGCGCGCCATCGCCATAATCGGCCTTGTCGATGGAGGAAGGCAGCCCACGTTTCAAGAACAGCGGCACGGGAACCACCTTGTCATTGACGCGGTCGAAGTCGCGCATGCGGCCGTCGATCTTGGCGCGGATCAGCGGCGTCATCGGCGCTCCATCGAGTAATTCATACAGTTCGTCCTGGGTTAGGAAGAAGCAGTCGCGTTCGCTGGTCAGCACGCCGCGTTCGACCAGCCGGCGGTTGATCTCAAGGTAGCCGCGTTTGGTCGAGAGCGAGGCGCGATCATGGAAGTGCCGCTCTTCGTCGCGCGCGACATTGCATTCCATTACATATTCATGCGCCAGCTTGAAGATTTCGACCTTCAAGCCACCGAAAGGCTGCGGAGCCAGATTGGCGATGACCTTGGCGCGCGCTTCCTCGCGGCGCTGATTGACCTTCTCTTCCATCACCGCCGGATCGGCCAGCGGATTGGCGCTGAGCAGCGCTTTCAGCGATAGAAAATCGACGGAGGGATTTTCCGCGCGGCGCAGGAAATACAGATCGCGGTCGGAATGGCCGCGATGGCCGTGACGCTGGATGAAGATTGCGTAGGCTTCCTTGAAAGCGCGGCCGTCCTTGCTGGCGTCGAGCTTGCCGAAAAAGTCGTCCGGCTTTTCGGCTTTGTCGAAGAGGGCCTTGAGCGTTTTGGAACCGCGTAACTGCACCGCGAGATTATAGAGATCGATGTTCTCCCGTGCGGTTGCGCCGCGCCGGGGCGAACCCGCCTGCAGATCCGCGCGGATGTTCGGATCGTCGCCAGTGTAAAACTGCGC
>JBEVJO010000120.1:0-3090 GCA_040510175.1 Caulobacterales bacterium | reverse complement strand
GGCGTCAGCACGCCGGCGGTGCGCGCCTTCTCGCGCATTTCCTGCACCAGCGCGTCAGAAGGGCCATGCGAACCGCGGCGGGGATCGCGCTCGTACGGGATCACCACCTCACGCACAAACGCCTCAACCTTGTCCGCGATGTCCGCAGCCTGCTGTCCAATAGCGTTCATAATCTCTTCTGACTTCATTTGCCGGCCCGTTTCAAGCGACTGGGCGGATGGGAGCATCAAACTGGTCCGGACCCCGGCGGGTGTCGCCTGCCATTTTGGCCGGGTTCAATATAGCCTTCACGCCCTCGCCCTTTTCATTTTTGACTCGGTGCGTTCGCCCTTGGATTAGCGGATCGCTTACCGCGACCACTGCCCAATGAGTGCGCTAACCGCGCTGAAATCGAATGGCTTCAGCAAAACCACCGCCCCGGCAAAGCGGCTGGTCAGATCGTCCGGCTCACGGCCCGTGGCGAAGGCGAACGGCACGTTTTTGGCCTGAAGCGCCTCAGCAGCGGGAAAGGAATCGCCGCCTTTCAGGCTGACGTCCAGGATGGCGCAATCTAGCGCTTCCGCAGCGATTATCGCCAGGGCCGCGTCAGTTGAAGTTGCCGGCCCAACAGGGTCGCATTGTAGTTCGGTCAGCCATTCAATCAGCATCGCCGCAATCATCGGCTCGTCTTCGAGCACCAAAACGCGCAAGAGCGGTCCAGCCGCGCCCAGATTATCGGCGTTCATTGTTCTCGTTTCGTCGCTAAGAGGTCGGAAATACTACACTTATCGTAGAAATCCATTTAATCTAGTTTTAAGCCGTAACCTGATTTGGCGCTAGGGGGGAGACTGCATGGACGCGGCCACGACGACTTCGGAGAAATCCGACAGCCGCCGTTTTTCGCTGGTACGTTTTGCGCTGAGATATCAGCGAAGCTTGCTCGCGGTAGCGTTCATCCTCATTTTTTTGGCGGCGGTCGGGACCTATTTTTCGGTTTTCCGACTGGCGGAAGCCAATCGCTGGGTGCTGCACACCTTTACCGTGCGTCAACAAGCGCGCGCCGTGGTTAGCGACTTGCAAGACGCAGTAATCGGGCAGCGAAGCTATTTGCTAACTCGCAATGATTCCTATCTGGCGCCGATGACCGCCGCGCAACATCGATTGCCGGAGCAGATGCGCGAACTGCATCACCTCACGCTCGACAACCCAGTTCAGCAAGCGCGACTCGCGGCGCTTGAACCGGAGTTGAGCGCCAAGTTAGCCGAGTTGCAGAGAACGGTTGACCTTGCCCGCGAGGGTAAACGCAACGCCGCCGTGTCCCTTATGAGTTCACCCGAGAGTCAACAATTGCTGACGGACATCCGTTCGCGGTTCGATGCGTTTTCGCAGGACGAGCTGAAACTTCTTCAGGATCGTCAAGCCGCTGCGGAGACGCTGCGCAATTGGCGGTCGTTCATGGTCACGCTAAGCCTCGTCGCAGCAACGGCGCTCGCCGGCCTCTTAGCCTGGGTGAATGGCCGCAATCTTGTGGCCCTGCAAAATCGAACACGCCAGTTGGAAGAAGAAGCGCAGCAACGGCAAAAGGCCGAAGAAAATCTGCGCCAGGCCAACAAAATCGAAGCCGTGGGACAGCTGACCGGCGGTATAGCACACGACTTCAACAACATTCTCACGATCGTCATCGGTAATCTCGACACCATTCGCCGCCGTCTGTCGGACCCGGCACAAACGCAAGGCGCAGAAAATCTGGTGTCGGTCATCCAGAAGCCGCTCAGCGGGGCCATTCACGGCGCACGCAGCGCCGCGCAATTGACGCACCGTTTGCTGGCCTTCGCACGGCGGCAGCCTTTGGCGCCGTCGCGCGTCGATGTGAACCGCTTGATCGCGGACATGTCGGAATTGCTGAACCGCACTTTAGGCGAAACCATTCAGGTCGAAACCGTCCTGGCGGGCGGCCTTTGGCGCACCATGGCGGACACTAACCAATTGGAAAACGCGCTAGTCAATCTGTCCATCAATGCCCGCGACGCGATGCCCAATGGCGGCAAGCTGACCATCGAAACCGCAAACACATTTTTGGACGACGTCTATGCCGGTCAATTTTCGGATGTGACCGCAGGCCAATATGTACTGCTGAGCGTAACCGACACCGGCAACGGCATGTCGAAGGAAACCCTGCAAAAGGTCTTCGAGCCTTTCTTCACCACCAAGCCCGTCGGCCAAGGCACCGGTCTGGGACTGGCGATGGTGCACGGCTTCATTAAACAGAGCGGCGGCCATATTCGAATTTATAGCGAAGTCGGCAGCGGCACCACGGTGAACATCTATCTGCCGCGCCTCGTCGAAGCGGATACGCGCGCGTCCATGCCAAGCGCCAGCGCGGCCGCCGAAGTTGTGGTCACCGGCGCAACCAAAGGCGAAACGGTGCTTCTGGTGGAAGATAACGAAGGCGTTCGCGAGTACGCCCGCAAGGCGCTCGAGGAACTCGGCTACAAGGTGCTGGAATCCGAAGACGCGCGCAGCGCCATGGAAATCATCACCAGCCCCGAACGCATTGACCTCTTGTTCACCGACGTCATTCTGGTAGGCGGCGTCAACGGACGGCAATTGGCGACCCAGGCGGCGGAATATAGACCCTTGATGCCTGTGCTGTTCACCACCGGCTATACCCGCAACGCCATCATTCACCATGGCCGTCTGGATGCCGGCGTTCATTTGCTGAATAAACCCTATACTCAGCAGGATTTGGCCGCGAAAGTGCGGGAATTGATCGACGCAGCCAGTAAAGACGCACCGGTTGCTTAAAGGGCAGCGATCACAATTCCGTCAGCAAAGCGTGAGGACCGAGCCAAACCGGCTCCGGATGCGTACATAGGCGTATCCAGTCTTCAAAGGACACGCCAGCCTATGCTGATCCGCCAAGCGCCCGACCTTCGCGATTGCGACGTCACCGACCGCGCTCTTTACACGCGCCGCCGGGACTTCATTACCGGCGGCGTCGGTTTGGGATTTGGCCTCACCGCCGCTTTGGCCAATTCTCCAGCGCAGGCGGCAGGCCTGACCTTCAAGCCTGGCCCCTATAAAGCGGCCGACGCTTTGACGCCCAAGGAA